>CAZYXI010000164.1:0-3130 GCA_964651215.1 uncultured Candidatus Peribacteria bacterium | reverse complement strand
AGTCAGCAAGCATATAAAACATCATTTTTAGACACCAAATACTTAACACCTATCGCATCCACCAGCAAAATCCATTCCTTGAGCAACCGGTCTCAAATCCACAAAAAAACCGGCAGAGCAACTCCTGCTCGCTCAAAAACAGACCCGACCTCATCGATATGACATCCAAGATCAGTCCAGTGCCGCGACCGCCGGCAAGGTTTTGCCTTCGAGGAGTTCGAGCATAGCACCGCCTCCGGTCGAGACATGGGTAAAATCTTTGGCGCTAAACCCGAAGCGGGAGATCGCATCGAGCGTGTCTCCTCCGCCCAAGATCGTGGTTCCGGAACAATCCTTCACCGCAGCAAGGATCGCCTTGGTGCTTTCGTCGAAGGGAGGGATTTCGAAAAGACCGAGTGGTCCGTTCCAGATCACCGTTTTGGCGGAAGCGATCTTGTCGGCGAATTTTTTGACGGTCTTCGGACCAATATCAAAGATCTTTTCTTCCGGTTTGATGCTCGATATCGATGTGGTGCGGATCGAATCCTTGTCGTCAGTCTCAGTTGCGACCACCACGTCCTCGGGCACGATCAGATTGCAGTATTTCTTTTGCGCGACATCGGTGATATCGCGTGCCGTCTGCAATTGATTTTCTTCCGAAAGCGACTGTCCGATCTGAAAACCTTTCGCCGCGAGCATCGTGTTGGCGATACCGCCGGCGACCAGGATGGTATCGGCGATCTCGGTGAATTTTTCCAGGACGCCGATCTTTGTTTTCATCTTTGCTCCGCCCACAATCAGGACCACGGGGTGCTCGGGGTTTTCGATGACTTTGCTCAGGGAGGTGACTTCTTTTTCGAGCAAAAACCCGGCGACATGCGGCAGAATACCGGCAACCGCCTCGGTGCTCGCATGACCGCGGTGCGCGGCGCCAAAAGCATCGTTGACGAAGAGATCGCAGTCCTTCGCGAGCGCCTCGGCAAAAAGCGTGTCATTGTCCTCCTCTTCTTGAACAAAACGTGTGTTTTCGAGCAGTACGATGCGACCACCCTGTTTCCATTTGTCATCGAAGAAGTTGTTGACAAAATCGACTTTGGATTTCGTCAGATTCGCCAAATGCTCCGCTACCGGCTTCAGCGAATATTTTTGGTTCGCCTTGCCGTCCGGTCTTCCCAAGTGACTGCAAAGGCAGACCGATCCGCCGGCTTCCACGATATATTTGATCGTCGGAATCGTCTCCCGGATGCGGGTGTCATCTTGAACGACCCCGTCTTTGATCGGCACATTGAAATCGGCGCGCAGCAAAACACGCTTACCGTTTAATTCTGCTTTGGGAAGCTGGGAGAGGAGTTTCATTTTTGAGAAAAATTCTATACCTCTATTGTACTGTATTTTTGACGGAATCTCAATATCTGTTTATGAAGAATCGATTGGAAAAAAGCTGAAATCGAAGACTCTCGCTATTCGAAGAGTCGGACGGAGATATTTTCCGGCAGGGATGGGATCCGCCAGATCAGCGGCGGCCAGAGCGAGATCTCGACTTCGGCGACTTCTTCGAAATTTTCGAGGATGCGCTTGGCTTCGGGCACCGACTTCCCCACAACGGCCCGCTTGACGCGATTGACAAACTGGATCCCCTCTACCGTCCGCGGTTCGATCACATATGCCTCCAGTCCCCGCGCCGTCACAGTGATCTTGATACGGTTTTTTTTCGGTGAGACTTCGAGCACTTCAGGGTTGATGCCGTTCGTCTCGATCAATACGAGTTCCATTCCGGCATCGACCGTCTTCATGAGGGCGCCTTCGAGCACCGACCGCATCTCTTTTTCCGAAAAAGCGAGCAGGCGCACGCGCATGCGTGACCGCACCGAAAAACTCGCGACATTTTTGCCGATGATGTTTTCGGGAAAGGAGATCTCGAGGATCTCCAGATCGAGGAATTCGTCTCCGGGAACCAGGAGAAAATCGCTCCCTTCCAGTTGGTTCTTGCGCCGGACAAAGGCTTCGGCATCGGCACGCGCATCACGTTTGACCATGTCGGCGATCTGCGCTTCGGCGATTTCGAGATCGGCTTCCGAGACCTGTGGCACATAGCCGCTCACTCCGCCGCTGAGTGCCGTCCGGACTTCGGCATAGACACTCGCTTGTGTCTGCGGATCAAGCCCGGGCAGAAAGAATTTGGTCCCGGCGGCGACATTGCCGCGCGCTCCGCTAAACTCGCCAAACACATCCCGCTCATCCACCGTCACTTCGACGGTGCGCTCGGCAAGCGCCGGCAGACGGATCCAGTCATCGCTCCGCAGCACGATCCCGTCTGTATTCTGAAAACGCGTGCCGGGGCGGAGCGCGACTTCTTCATTCAGCTCATTGGTGATCGTCAATTCTCCGGCGGCATTCTGACCGGTAAAGATCTTGGTGACGGTTTCAAAAGGAATCGTGCGTTCAAAAATGGATTCGATCGGAACGGCACGAATGATCTGTTGGCGCCACGAATCTGTTTCGTTTGCCGCAACATCGGTGGCAAGGATCACGTTGAGCGTGGATTCGATGACTTTCTTCTCCGGATTGATCTTGATGGTGGCGCCGGGCAAAACCACCGTCGTCACGAGCAGCAGGAGTAACAGCGAGATCGCACCGATCGAAAAGAGCAAGGGTTTGCTGGGACGACTCAAGAGTTCGAGAAGTTCGATCTTTTTTTGTTCGAAATCGATCGGCGGTCTCGCAGGCTCCTCGACTTCCGGCTGGATGGTCATGCGTCTGCCGAGCGATTTTTGCGCGGGATCGCTTTGTTTCTGACGGGATCTTTTGGCGATCGGCGGAGTCTCGAGTTGATCCAGATCGCTATAGGAAGGGATTCCGAGTTGCTCCGCAAATTCGCGCCCCTTGGCATCGCGCGTCACGACCATGATGGATTTTCCGGCCTTCTCGGCGTTGTTCCGCAGGATCTTGAGCGAAATGATACTCTGCAACAATATCGCACCATACGGAATGACCAACGCGATCGAATTCGCTTTGACCGCGAGCAGTTTTTCGGTCAACTCATCGATATCCGCCTGCGGGTCGACAAAAAAGATGCGTGGCGTCAATGATTTATGAGGATATGCACTTGCAGATTGTGGCGCAACCGCACGGAAAACACAAGTGGGCAAAA
>CAZYXI010000163.1:0-3144 GCA_964651215.1 uncultured Candidatus Peribacteria bacterium | reverse complement strand
GTCCAAGAAATGAGCAATTTGAATCCGCGCTAAGACCTGCCCTATGTCGGTCATTGGGCATTCCGACACAAAGGCGGCATCCACGTTTCCGCCATGCGCAAAAATCCCCAAAGCTACCAACATATCGATCCCAAAGTCGTCGGAAACATCTCATCGAACTCGATCTCGGATCTCTCCGGACGCGCCAATGTCACCGACTTTTTGGAAAAACTGGGGATCGCTTTTGATGAAAACGACACCGAATCGTTGCTGGCGGAGCTTAAAGCGCGCGAAGGCGAAGGCATCACTTTTGATGGAGGCGAAGGCAGTCTCGAAGTACTCGCACTGACACTGGTTGAAAAGAAAAAAACTCCGTTTCAATTGAACTATTTTTTTGTTCGAACGGAACGAACGGCGGAGGTAGAAAAAGCGGTCGAAGCGACGGTTTGCATCGAAATCGATGGAGAGCAGCGCCATACCGCCGGTTTTGGCAATGGCCCGGTCAATGCGCTGGACAGAGCGATGCGCAAGGCGCTCGAGCCGTCATTTGCGCAGCTGAAGCAAGTGGAACTGGTCGATTTTAAGGTACGGATCCTCGACATGGCGCGTGGCACTTCTGCCAAAACGCGTGTCCAGATCGAAACGCGCGCCCAAAACGGGGATGCCTGGCGCACGGTCGGTTGTTCGCAAAATATCATCGAAGCGAGCATGCAAGCACTCTTTGACTCGTATGTGTTGGGGATTTGGAAGCTGGAGAAAGGCGGTGCTTTCTGAAGAAGCATTCGTCAAAAATCTTGCACAAATAAAAGGGTAAAAATAAACCCACCACTTCGACTTTTGAAAGTTCAAATTCAAAGATTAGATTTCCTCTCGTCTTTCTGGAAAAAGTCGGCTAATTTGTGCTTATGCAAAATAATGAAAAAACAGTCGTGCGCTGCGCGTGGTCAACCAAAAGTGACGAAGAACGGCACTATCATGACACCGAATGGGGAGCTCCGGTGCATGATGACAGATTGTTGTTTGAGTTCTTGATCCTCGAAGGAGCGCAAGCCGGTCTGAGCTGGTCGACCATTTTGCGAAAAAGAAAAGGCTATCGTCAAGCATTCGATAATTTTGATGCCAAAAAGATCGCAGAGTTCGATGAAACAAAGATCGCGGAGCTGCTTCACAATCCGGAAATCATAAGAAATCGGCTTAAGATTCGCTCGACCATCATCAATGCACAGGCATTTTTGGAGATTCAAAAAGAATATGGCAGTTTTGATGCGTTTATCTGGAGTTTTGTCGACAATAAGCCGATTCAAAACCAACGGAAAAGTATTTCTGAGCTTCCTGCAAAGACCGATCTTTCGGACAAAATGAGTAAAGCGCTTAAGAAAAAAGGCTTTAAGTTTGTCGGCAGCACCATCTGCTACGCCTTTATGCAAGCAGTCGGCATGGTCAACGACCACACGACCGATTGCTTTCGATACAAAGAATTGCAGCAATAAAAAGGTTGCCTCAAAAATTTCTCTCCGCTTTATCACCGATATAAATAATAGCAGAGCTGCTTTGACATGTTCAGAAACATCGACTTTCAAGCTTCAGGTATGAATTTTTAGAGTACATCCAAGTCAAACTTCGGATCTCAACATATGCGATTCCTGACTTTCCCAAATATTCTCACGATGTAATGACTTGGACGAGCATCCGGGGGGTTGCCTATACCTCGTCTAAGCGAGGGGGAGCTGGAGAGGGTTGAAAAATTCTAGTCACCATCTCCGATTATGGAATGTGAGATTTCCATTTTTAACCGTGGGAGTCTCTCGTAGAGGACTGTGACGATGAGGTTTCTGTGCAATTCTTCATTTTTGATTTTTACATCTATCCTCTTTTCTCTCTAAAAATTCTAGCCTCTTGTTTGTTCTCCGATTCCCCCTTTGTCGCCTGCGCGACACGACAGAAAATTTTCCCTTCCCCAAGGCTTGCAATATTCAAGAAAGTATGCGAAGCTCCGCCAAGTCGCTCGAAAATTTTTTGCGCAGAAGAAATATGGAAGACAAGATTACCGTGATCGGGGCAAAAACCCACAATCTCAAGAACATCAATGTCGAGATCCCCCGTGACAAACTGGTGGTGATCACCGGGCTTTCCGGCTCGGGAAAAAGCTCGCTCGCCTTCGATACCATTTTTGCCGAAGGACAGCGCCGCTATGTCGAATCGCTCAGCACTTATGCCCGACAATTTTTGGGCATGATGGAAAAACCCGATGTCGAACAGATCTCCGGACTCTCTCCGGCGATTTCGATCGACCAAAAGACCGCACCGCGCAATCCACGCAGTACGGTGGGCACCGTGACCGAGATCTACGATTATCTGCGTCTCCTTTATGCGCGCATCGGCAAGCCGCATTGTCCGGAATGCAATCGTCTCGTCGAACGCCAATCTCCCAGTCAGATCGTCGACCGCATCGCGAAATATCCCGATGGCAAACGCATCATGATCATGGCACCGGTGGTACGCGGCAAAAAGGGCGAACACACGAAGATCTTGGAAAATATCCGCCGCGAAGGGTTTGTGCGCATGCGTATCGATGGCGAGGTCCTCTCGATCGCGGATGAAGTCACGCTGGATCCGAAAAAACATCATACCATCGAAATCGTCATCGACCGGATCGTGATCAAAAACGCGCTCAAAGGAAAAGAGACCGAACTCAGCCGCGGTGGCAGCGTGCAAGAGAAAAACGAAGACCGCAGCCGACTTGCCGATTCGATAGAATTGGCGCTCAAACACGGAGAAGGACTCGTGACGATCGTCGATGCCGACAGCAAAGAAGAAGTCACTTTTTCGGAAAAATTCGTCTGTCCGGAACACGGTCCCGTGTACGAAGACATCGAACCGCGCAATTTTTCCTTTAACTCGCCGTATGGTGCCTGTCCGTCTTGTCACGGACTGGGGAATCGCATGGTGATCAAGCCGGAGCGCGTCATCAGCAATCCGCGCCTCACGATTGCCGAAGGCGCCATTATCCCGTGGGCGACCATGAGCAGTCGTGAAGGTTGGAATCAGCGGATTTTGGCAGCAGTCGCCAAAGCGCACGGCTTTTCGATCGATACGCCGATCGGCAAATTGACGCCGGAGCAAAAAAACCTGGTGCTCTATGGCACCGGCGAACAAGAGTATGAG
>CAZYXI010000162.1:0-3154 GCA_964651215.1 uncultured Candidatus Peribacteria bacterium | reverse complement strand
TGTAAGTTGTGTACAATCATGTCATAGTGTGATATCGGAAGGTGTCGGAAATCAGAGATAAAAAAATGCCGTGTTTCTAAGATTCCCGATTCCTCCCAAATCGCATCCCCCATCGGGAATGACGGGCTTTTGGTGGGCATGTATTTGTTTTAATCAAGCCGTTTTTTCGTCTTCAAAATTTCTTGTTCCTGCTCTTGACAAAAGTACTATAAATGATGAATATATTTTTGCAAGTTATCAAACCACATGGCGAACGGAGAAAATTTTGGGCAAAGAACATGGGAAGGAGTAAAAGGCGTTGTATTGGGTGGTGCAGTAATTCTTGGAGCACTCTATTTTCTACCTGATGCAGCAGGTGCAATTGCCGAAAAATGGGGAGAGTCTTCAATTTTTGGCATGCAAGAAAGCACCCATGCTGCAGTAGCAGGCTTGAATATTCCAGGAGTTTAAAAACGACTCTGCTGCCTACGCTTTGGCAGCGTAATCACCCACTTTCTTCCACTATCCGCTCGATCTCTTCCACAGATAGCTCGGGTCGATTATTGATCGTCTGGATCTGATGATCGCAGTTTTTGCCGCGTTCAATCTCCATCGCCATGCTTTCGAGTCGCCGTTCGAGTTCCGCCTCCGAAATCGGGGCGCGACTTGTGATGCGTTCGATCAAAATCTCGCGCGATGGCGGCAGCAGAAAAAACGAAATGACATCTCGGGGCGGCAACTGCGACTGGATCGCTTCGCAGCCTTGGATATCGATATCACGGACTACGATCTTGCCTTCGTCCAGATGCGGCAAAACGGAAGATTTGAGTAGTCCGTAGCGCTGCTTGCCGTGTACCCACGCCCATTCGAGAAACTCGTCATCCGCGATTTTTTTATCGAATTGCTCGGGAGTAAAAAAATAGTAATCCTTGCAATCTTCTTCGCCCGGTCGCGGTGTGCGTGTGGTGGAAGAAACCGGAAACACCCAGTCTGAATGACGCGCTTTGAGCATATTGACCACTGTCCCCTTGCCCACACCGGACGGTCCGACCATGAGGAGAAGCCGTCCGCGAACATTACTTGACATAAATATAAATATGTTTTATTATGCTACGAACACCCAAAAAGTGTTCGGTATGCAAAAGGCTCACACAGCATAAAGGGAAAGGCTTGATTTTTCAACCCACATCCGATAGAATGACCTAATCCCTTGAGCGGCAATGAGAGCCGAAGCATGCGACAAAGACCAACAGAACCTTAACACCAACGACTTCCTACCAAACCAAATCGAAAAGTGGGGGCGAAGAGCCTTTGTAAAATATTTTAAATGTAACAGGTAAAATTTTAAAACAAGTCATAAATATTGAATCATAAAGCCATCTAACAAAATAGTGTACACAGATTGGCACTTTATATATTGAGATTTATTTTAAAATTTAAAATTCCCCAAAGGGGTCTTCCTCCCTACTTTTCGATGGCCAACGACTAAGGCCGACCACCGAAAAGCTCCCTCCATAAAGGATGGGATCAAACAAACACAAAACAAAAACAAACAGTCTCGGGACGTACATCCATGTAGCCCCGAACAAGAACCGTGTAAAAAAAACAAAAACATACACGATGACCGTTGGAACCCCGGTCCCAAAAAAACAGGAGTTCCAAAGAACGGTAGGGAGTCTGCAATCATCCGGAGTCGTCGGATCTTTGCACTACCGCTCGTCAGTCATCGCGTTTCCTGGGTCGAACCTTCCACAATTCCCCGTACGGAAAGCGATAGCGCGCGAGCAATGGCCCGAATGGAGCACCTCTGTACAGCGACTCTTACCGTCTGACAAGTGGTCAAATCTCCATTCGGGTCATTTCTGTATTTGGCGTTTGTAAAAGAACCAAAGAATATAATTTAGAGAAACTTTTATAAATTGTCAAATACTTTTTTCGGACAAAGCGCATTACGGAACCTTAGGCGCTTTTCTTTGTAGAAGTCGGCTTTGCATCTTGTTCGGTGCCGAGGGTGTTCTTCAAACGGGCGATACGTGATTTTTTGCGAGCGGCGTTGTTTCTGTGGATCAGGTTTTTCTTCGCGCACGTGTCGATGGATTTTTGTGCTTCGTCAAAATATTCACTCACTTTTGCGGTTTCTCCCGCGGTGCTCCATTTGATGATGTTCTTGTAGAGCGAACGCATCTTGGAAAGCTGTGCGTGATTGCGGACACGAGCGACGTTGTTTTGGCGCATTCGTTTTTTGGCGGAAGCGATAATCGGCATGGATCGAAAGAAATCGAAAAAAGCGTGCGGTCATTCTGCCGATATTTGGTAGCAGAAGTCAAGGGCATTGCGAGCAAACTTGTGATAGAAGTGGATTTGTGCAAAACTGTCAGGGATTTTTTCGTACCACGTGGATCCCAAAGCAGCCCGTCTCTTCCGTCTCTCCTTTATCCTGTTTATTGTCTGGCTCGCGCTGACGTGGTTTGGACCATCCAATGATCAGCAAAAACAAACCGATACTCCCTCAAGCGTCGTACTCGAAACGACCAAAGACGAATACGCGCGTGGTCAACTCGTGCAATTTACCCTTACGAACAATACCGATCAGATCCAGACCATCGATTTCGATCTGGAAAAACGGAGTGAGGGCGAGTGGCAAGCATTGGAGATTCCTCAACAAGATTACATTCTCGATCCCGGACAAAAACAAGTCGTCTTTTTTGAAAACGAAAACATCGCTCTTTTCGGAACCGAGGGCAGATTCCGCGCCCAACTGACTGACGCGACCACGGATGATTTTGTCACCGAGATCGAGTTTGTCGTGGCGGAACCCGGATTTTTCCGTTCGCTCTGGCGCGCACTTTTTTACAAACCGATCGAAAACGCGCTCATCTTTTTGCTTGCCGTTACCGGCAGTCATCTGTGGCTTGCGATCGTACTTTTGACGATCATCATCAAGTTGATCCTGCTGATCCCGAGCAAAAAGGGCATCATCGCCCAGCAAAAGATGCAGCAAGTCCAACCGGAGCTCGAAAAGGTGCGCAAAAAATACGCGCACGATCCGCAACAACAAGCGCAAGAGATGATGGCACTCTGGAAAAAGCACAAAGTGCATCCCGGGTCTGCCCTGTGGCCGGTCTTGATCCAGTTCCCGATTTTGATCTCGCTGTTTTTTGTGGTCAACGAAGGG
>CAZYXI010000161.1:0-3157 GCA_964651215.1 uncultured Candidatus Peribacteria bacterium | reverse complement strand
ATCGCCGCTGGCAAAACAGTAACCGGCGCGGATCGCCGACCACGAAAGCGTCGTGCCTCCGCCGGCATAGACCTGGTGATTGCTCGCGGTAAACGAGAGTTCGGGCGCAGTTTTGATGACTTCATCGGAAAAAATGATCACGCCCCAACCGTTCGGATCATTGGCGGAACCGCCGTTGGAGTTTGACCAAAACCGTTGTCGAAACCACTGATATTGTGTCTTGGCGATCGAGTCGTTGAGTCCCAGTTCGAAGCCGAACGCTTCTCCCGCTTGCGGGCGAGCCGCCAAACCGAGAGTCGACCACGGGATCTTGACTTCCACGACATAGCCTTCGTCCGTATCGCGATTGTTGTTGAGGGTGCCTTCGTACGAGACCTCGGAGTCAAACTCGCCGTCCCAACTCGCCTTGCCCGCTTGACTGGAGTATTGACTGTTGACGAGATTGGCAAGAAACTTGAAATCGTTCGTCTTGAGCAGATTGCCGCGATTATTATCGACATCGAGCATGATCTCGATACTGTCGTCCATCCAGAGTTTGTCGCGATAATACGAATTGAGTCGTTTGTCGGTCACTTCACCGCCGATGTACAGCCCCTCACCGTCCGCGAGAATACGATAGATCCCCTTCGCACCGGTCTCGCGATGGGTAAGCTCGATGGTCGGAACATCGACAAAGCGTTTGGGATTTTCACCCAATCGGATCGGTTCTGAGACGGACATGACCTTGTAGGTTTTGCGCTTGCGAGTATCGGCTTCATAAAAACCGACATCAACGGGAGATCCGACTCCGTCTTCGGTACGGACCGGAGAAAAAAACGAGGCTTCAGCCGATGTACTCATCAGTAAAAAACAGATCATCGCAAGTGATGACAGGCGAACAAAGCGCTGTAAGATGGGGGATGTCATGGGAATGAAGAAATCGATTTTTATTTTTTTTCGAGCAGGACAGAAGCACGGGAGAAGCCGACTGCGAGTCCTTTGATTACTCTTTGATTATAATGGAATTCAGCGAAAAAATCAATTTTCTTCCGCGATTCGGGTTTGAAAACGGGCAAAAAAAAGGCTCTCTTCATCAAACCTGATTCGCTGAGCGGGCTTTGACGAATACGGACTTCTTGTCTGCCAAAAGAGCTCTTGAAAAGCATTGCTTTAATAAATGAATTATTATAAAATATTACCTGCTATCGGAAATGAAATTCACTTTCGATTTATTGAAAAAACAAACACATATGATCATCCCCCGGAACCATTTCGGAAAGCGCGAAACAGGATGTTTGCTTCACGGAGTGAGCATCGTCTTGATCGGTATTGTGATTTTTTTGTGGGGATACGGATCCGGCAAGGCGTTTGTGGGTATTTCGGCAGAGCCGATCACCATGCAAGATACATCTTCCGCGGAAGCGAACACGATCACATTCGAGATTCCGCCGGGTGAAGTGAAGCAAAGTGGGATCCGCCTCAGCAACGCTACGACCGAATCCAAAACCCTCCACATCTATGCGGTCGATGCCGAAGTCTTGGAAGACGGGACATATGTCTGCAACGAGCCACTTTCTCCGAAAGCGGGTGCCGGCAGTTGGCTTTTTTCCAATCAGAATGTCGTCGGTCTGGCGGCAAAAACGGAACAGATCAGCGAATTTTCGGTTCGCGTTCCAACCGATACGCACCCGGATCGGTACAATGCGTGCATCTTTTTGGAAGAAAAAGTGACATCAGCCGGGCAGGAATCGCAGGAACAAAGAAGCATCTTCCGCAAAGGGATCCCCATCCGGATCGATGTTCCAAACCATGTCATCCAAAAAATCGATCTCTACAGCTTTGCCATTCTCAAAAAACCGGGAGGGCATCTCTGGCAAAACGAGATGATCTTTGAATCAAAAATCCACAACAAAGGTGTCAAACCGGCACAAGTCGATGTCTCGGTCAAAGTGCAACCGCTTTTCGGCAAGGCGATCGGCGCGGTCGAAACCAGGATCGCGGTCCCGGAGTCCGATTTTAAGAGCTGGAGTTTTGGCATCAAACCGTCGATGTGGGGAGGATTGTATCGCACGGAACATGTCATCGAATATCCCCGCACCCTTGCGCTTGATGACAGCAAGACGCCCCAAAGATCAGAACCGGAAAAAACCGCGACCACCGCTCTCAACTCCGCCCGTGATCTGCAGATCGATATCACGGGATCACATGAGAGCGCCGCGCCTACCGGCTCGGATATCGTCAGACAGTATTCCGGATCATTGTGGTTTTTTGTGATGCCGAGCCTACTCGGTCTGCTCATCGAATGTCTTTTGCTGATAACCACGCTTGCCTTCGCTGTCTTCAGTTATCGTCGCTGGCGAGAGGGCAGACTGCTCGAATGCAAGATCTGTAGTCAAGAAGTGCCGTTTCCGGGAAGAAGAAACCATACTTGTCGGATCGGGAAGCGGTAGAAACAAACAAAAAGAGGTCGATCTCGTTTGCATAGACCATCTCCGATAAAAAGTCATTGTCTCGGAAAAAGGAGGTGTTTTTTGAAAAAAAACAGAAAGAAAAAAATTATCAAGAAAAATGCTTTGCAGAATCAAAAATTTGCGGCAGAATGTCTGCCGATATTTTTTGTTTCCTTTCCCATGCAAAAGCAGTTTAAAACCGTCTCCGATATTGCCGGACCGCTCCTCTTTGTCGATCTTCCCGAAGGTGTCACCGTGGGCTACGACGAATTGGCTGAAGTACAAGTCCCCGGAGAAAGCAAAACCCGCCTTGGAAAAGTGCTCGAAGCGAGCAAAGGCAAGGCGATGCTCCAGATGTTCGAATCGACCGACGGACTGCAAGTAATGGATACGAAAGTGCGATTTTTGGGAGAGGCGATGCGCTTGGGAGTCTCCGAAGAAATGCTCGGGAGAGTATTCGACGGTTCCGGCAAGCCGATCGACGGCGGTGCCGAGATCATCCCCGAAAAACGCGTCGACATCAACGGACTGGCGATCAATCCCGCCAGCCGCGAATTTCCGAATGACTTTATCCAAACCGGTGTTTCGACCATCGACACGATGAACACTCTCGTGCGCGGTCAAAAACTGCCGATCTTTTCCGGATCGGGTCTGCCGCACAACAAGCTCGCCACCCAAATCGCGCGTCAAGCAGCGGTAAAAGACGGTGGCAAATTCGCCGTTGTCTT
>CAZYXI010000160.1:0-3190 GCA_964651215.1 uncultured Candidatus Peribacteria bacterium | reverse complement strand
AATTGTAATGTTTGGTGTTCGTTTCTCCACTAAAATCTTGAATCCTGAATCTTGTTTTTTTATCTTGAAGCTTGTGCCTTCAATTCTTCATTTTTCATTTTTAATTCTTCTCTTTTTTTCCTGTCTTGCATCCTGAATCCTGAATCCTGAATCTTGCTTCTTGCTCTCTGAATCACCAAAACAACGTCTTGAGGCGGTCGTTCTCGGTATCCCACACAAACGGATTGTGATCGAACGGCGAAGTGAGCGTGGCACTCGTGATCCGCCCCAGATCCCATCCCTGATCAAGCAGTTCGAGCGCGCGCAGCTGCTGCTGACTGAGCGATGCAAAGGCTTGGCAGGGCAACGTGTCTTCTCCGATCAGATCCGAGACCTCGTTCGGATAGCGTCCGTTTTTTTCGAAATAATGTTTCGCGGCACAATCGATCGCTGCCATTTTGGCGGATTCTTCCACCTTGCGCATGGCGACTTCGTCTTCTTTGTCACTCCCCTCTCCGCCGGAATTGATGATGCGCTGCAACCAGATATTAAGTGCGATCTCAAAACGCCCCGCCTTGGCGCGCAAAAACGCCGCGACCTTGTCGGCAAACGGCGGGCAGCCTTCGACCTCGTTGGCGCAGGTCTCGTAGATCTCGGCGGCCTCTTCGTATTTGTTCAAATAAAAATAGGTATAAAACCCGAGATTGATATAAAGATCCGGCAAGGCTTCGGGATTGCGTTCGCGATTTGCCTCGATCCCCTTTTTGAGGAGTGGCGGCACGTCCTCGAGCGTCGCATCGCTCAGCGGCAAAACGAGCGCGCCGAAGGTATACGCATATTGGAAATAGGGATCGAGATCGGTGACCAAATTGATGTATTCCGGCAGCGCTTCAAATTCGAACACCCCGGCATGCCCGCCGGCATATTGCACCGTACGGAGCCAAAACAGGTCGGCGGCAAAATTGTCAAAGCCCAGGATCATCGGCCTCAGGTCGGCTCCGGTGGGAACATACCCGGGGTTACGCCCGATCTCATAAAAATGCTCTTCGATCACCGGCCAAACGATGCGCTGAGAATGATAGATCCCGACTGCCGACAGCAGGATCAAAACGATAGCGAGTGTGCGAAGCAAAAAAGTCATGCGGATAAATCAGAAAAGATCAGAATTCTTTGCGAGAAAAAAACAAGGTGCCGAGCGTGACCGCGATCACGATCCAAAACAGCGCTCCGGCTGCGGCGGCAGCGAGTTCGACCGGTGCAAAGAAAATATTACTGAGGACATAGTTCTTGAGGTTGAGCACGGCAAAATTCGGCATCGCAAAATACACGGCATCCGCAAAATGCTTGAAGAACGGAGAGACGGTGTTGTCCATCGCAAACGTGCGCACATCATCGGTAATATGCCCGATCACAAACACCGTCAATGCCGAAAACGCCGCAAGCATCGGCTTCATAAAACTGCTGAAGAGGATGACGAGTGCCAACAGGAGCAAAAACGACAGCAACGAAAACAAAGAAATAAGTGTGATCTGCCCGACAAAAGCGAGATCGATGACACCGTTTTGCACGATCAGATCGGTCGAAAACGCCACCACGCTGATAAAGACCGCCAACATGATCGCCGTGATAAGCGTGAGGATCGCCCCGAGACCGAAAAATTTGGAGAGGAGAAACTCGGTGCGTGTCACCGGTTTGCTCAAAAGGACAAAGATCGTCTTTTTGTCGATTTCGCGAAAGATGAGTTGCGTGCCGACAAAGATCGTAATGATCATGCCGAAGATATCGATCATCCCGAGTCCGAGGTCGATGATCACTTTTTCATCTTGGCGGGCGGAAATGGCAGAGAGAAGCTGTGTAGCGACGATCAAAATCACCCCAAAAAAGGCGATTACGATCAAAATCCGATCACGGATCGTTTCGCGAAAAGTGTTTTTGACGAGAGCATAAAGGGTTTTCATGAGTCAGGAGAAAGGGTGAAGTTTTTACCGATCCGGCATTCGGAAAAAAATGATCATTCCGCCTTTTTGCGAGCAGTCGAGCGTGATGATTTGGGTTTTGTCTGGGACTTCGGTGTTGTCGATTTTTTGCGTGTGCCGGCAGTTTTGCTCGCGGTAGTGGTTTTGGCGGCAGATGAAGGAGCAGCAGACTTGGTTGTCGGTTTCGTTCGTTTGGAAGAGGGAGTCTTTTTGGCTCCAGTGGTTTTTTGACTCTTGGGTTTGGTCGTCGGTTTGGCTGCCGAAGGTTTGTTGGCGTTGGTGATAGTTTCGACAAAGACGTCTTCGAGTGTCTTGCCGGTGGGGATGATCTCATTCGTTTTGCCGCTGACCAAAAGGGAACCGAGATGGATGATGCCGACCTTGTCGCAGATCTCTTGAGCATCGGCGAGAATATGCGAATTAAAGAAGATCGTCTTGCCGGTGTGCTTCATTTCGATGATGATATTTTTCATCTCGCGACGACCGATCGGGTCGAGTCCGCTCATCGGCTCATCCAAAAAGAGGACATCCGGATCGTTCATGAGTGCCTGCGCCATACCGATACGCTGTTGCATGCCCTTGGAATAGGTATGGACTTGGCGGTCATGCGCTTCGGTCGGGAGGTTGACGAGCTTTAAGAGACGCTTGCTGCGCTTATCGATCTCAGATTTGGAAAGTCCGAAGATCTCACCGACAAAATGGAGGAATTCGCGTCCGGTCAAATGTTGGTAATAGTGAGCGAATTCCGGCAAAAATCCGATCTTGCTGCGTGCCGCGAGCGTACCGGCTCTTTCGCCGAAGAGGGTGATGCTTCCTTTGCTCGGACGCAACAAGCCGAGGATCATTTTCATAGTGGTGGTTTTTCCCGCACCGTTCGGTCCCAAAAAACCGAACACTTCGCCCTTGTCGATGGAAAGCGAGAGATTTTTGACGGCATGGCGTTCTCCAAAAGTCTTTGTGACATTCTTGATCTCGATCACAACGGATGAAAAAAATGAATCGCCCGCAAGTCTGCCAGAACGCGAAAATTACTGCAAGTTATGAACGAACAAAAGCACTATCCCTCCATGCGTCACCCCTGCCTGTCCGCCTCAGGAGGACCAAAGGTGCGATCTTGGAGGGGAAGCAGGGGTCTTAAATCATGTATTGAAGACCATCACTACGCGCCGTCATTCCTCAATCAGCGCCGTCATTCCCGATGCAGGTGCAGTTTCGGGCGGAGTCGGGAATCTTAT
>CAZYXI010000159.1:0-3227 GCA_964651215.1 uncultured Candidatus Peribacteria bacterium | reverse complement strand
AAATACTTTGACAATTTTTATTATATAATATTAAGTTGGGATCAATTTCTGTTTTTTAAAAAAATGACATTGCAACAACAAAGTGATCGGGGTTTCCTCACCATTGCTGAGATGGGACTGAATGATCCAAGGTTTGAATTTTTAACCTTAGAACAAAGAGACTTCGTAGCAGAGGTGTTGACTAATAGATTCGGCACAGACATCGAGGCTATTCAACAATGGTTTGATACTCATATTGCGACAATGATGCAATCGGACTTTTCAGTATTCATGACGCAAGTTATTGACTCGTTCAACAAAGAGGCTGCACAGAAGTATTCCCAACCTATTGAAAGTGCTGCCTAGGGGTGAAGCCTGAGATGTTCGATTCCCGGCGGATTCTCCGAAAAGAGACTCCGCCGACTTTTTTCAACCGAACGCCGAAATGAAACTCACAAATACCGCGCCTTGTTTTCGTTGTGCTCGTCGTTGGTCGTCGCGTAATGGATCTGTCCGGTCGCGTCGTGGAGATAATACCAGTATTCAGTTTCTGCCGGATTCGCCGCTGCCATGATCGCATCGAGTCCCGGATTGCAGATCGCGCCCGGTGGCAAGCCGATGACTGCACGGGTATTCCACGGATTTTTGTCTTGCAGATCGGCGACCGTCAGCGCTTCGGTGTCTTTGTTGACCGCATAGCGCGTCGTCGCATCCGCGCCAAGCAGTTGCCCCGCGTCATAGCGATTCCAGAGAATACCGGCGACGATCGGTCGCTCCGCCGCTTTGTGTGCTTCTTTTTCGACAATCGATGCCATCTTCAGGATTTCCCAGCCATTGCGCTCGCTGGAACCAAAGATCGCTTTGGTCTTGTCGTCAAAATTCCGCAGTTGGCGCTTGGCGAATTCTTGCACGTCAAAGCTGTCCGGATTGACGAAATAACTGTCCGGAAAAAAGAAGCCTTCGCGCAGTTCGGGAGCAGTCGGCAAAAAGGGGAATTCCGAAAAATCACACGCTGCCACACAAGTGACAAACTCACCCGGCTCGATCAGACGCATTCCCGCGAGAAGTTCGTCGATATCGGCATTGGTCAGACCCTCGCGAACGGTAACGGTGATTTCGGATGGACGCGCATCGGTAAGCCCTGCGGCGAGATCCATAATGGAGACATTCTGCGGAAAATAAAAGCGTCCGGCTTGAAAACGGATATCAAAATCCTCTTTGTTCGCATAGCGCAAAAACGCCCACTTCGATTTGATGAGACCCTCATCATAGAGGCGATCGGCGATTTGGCTTGGCGTTTCGTTCGCCTTGATGACAAACGCTTTCGTGTCGCTGTTGTCCGAAGCGGCGGTATGGATCAAATACTGATACCCGATTTCGACCGAGGTAAAAACGACCAAAGCGCACGCGAGCAGCAAAATAAGCAAGAGTCGTGTACGCGGTTTTTTGGCGCCGACTTTTTTCTGATGGAATTCCATTGTCCCAAAAAATGACAAAAGGGCTTTGTACGACTTCTTTTTCCGCTTTTTTGGGCATTCCGTCAAGTTTGATGTCGGCAGCAATTTGGAAAATATCAGAGGAAAAGCTGAGAATCAGGAACTTTTCTTTTTTCCTTTACATTGCATAAAATTATGTCTTTACAGAAATAAATTAAAATTGTAAAACATTCTTCACAAAGTGCAATCATGTTATACAATACGTTCTTGAATTCTCTTTCCTCCCTTCCGATGCGAAAAATTGTGGTGATACTCCTTGTTCTTGTCTTGATCCTGCCGGTTGCCGCAGTCGCGCGGTCTGTCGAACCAGCCATACAGAAAACGGAAATCTCAAATGGCATCGAAAAGCCCGTCTTTGTCGAAGGAGAAGTCATCGTCAAATATCGCGATGCCGACCTGCGCATGCAAAAAACCGATTCTCCAAAAGCATTGCGCACCCTCTCGGTCAAAAGTGACAATGTGGAATCACCGCAGATCAAGCAAGTCGTCACGCCGGAAACGGTCGTGTTGAAATCGGAAGAGAAATCGACGGAAGAATTGATCGCCGAGCTCCAAAACGATCCGAGCGTGGAGTATGTTGAACCGAACTATTATGCCTACATTTATTCTTCTGAATGGAATGTGGGTGAAGCAGGTAATTACGATCTCGGTGTCAATGCGCCTCAGGTTTGGGATACTTATCGGGGTCGAGGCATTGTTGTCGCAGTACTCGATACCGGCGTCGATCTCGATCACCCCGATCTGGATGAGAACATATGGGTCAATGAAGATGAAAATTGTGACAATGATGTCGATGATGACAATAATGGCTTTGTTGATGACTGTTCTGGATGGGATTTTGTCGGAAGCGATGTTGATGCGCCGACAGCGGATAATGTCCCGGATGATTTATTTAATCACGGTACGCATGTTTCAGGTATTCTCGGCGCCGAGATGGCATCAAAAGTTACAGGGGTGGCACCCGAAGTAACCATAATGCCGGTCAAAGTGATGGACGATACTGGATCAGGAACTTCGGAGACTATCGCGGAAGGTATTAGGTATGCAATAAAAAACAAAGCTGATGTGATATCAATGAGTATTGGCGCCAAGACTTTGGGTCCCATTGTCAATGATGCCGTTACGGAAGCATATAATGCCGGTATTCTTCTTGTTGCTGCGGCTGGTAATTCGGGTCCCGAAAGCGTGGATGAACCTGCCGCGTACGAAGATGTCATAGCCGTGGGAGGTGTTGATAGAAACAATACTCATTTTTGCCGTTCAAATATTGGAGCGGAAATCGAGGTAGTCGCACCGGCCACATTTTCGGATGACTGTGATACGACTGAACCCGTTGGTATTTATAGTTTGAGCGGTTCCGGTGGATACGGATGGTCCCGTGGAACTTCTATGGCAGCGCCTCATGTCGCCGGCTTAGCTGCCCTTCTTCTTGAAGAAGATCCCGAGAGAACGCCTTCAGAGCTTCGTGAGATCCTCCAAAATAGTGCAAAAGATCTTGGTGATCCGGGCAAAGACAATCAATTCGGCTACGGTCTGGTCGATGCCTATGCGGCGTTTTTTCCACCTCGAATATCCCTTGATGAACCGTTGCCATTACCCAAGTTTACGAACGATCCAACACCAGCCTATACACTCTTTTCTACAGAAGCCGGAACAATCGAGTATTTTGGTAAATGCGGATCGACTCCTACTAGTGAGGCACGTGATGGTAAGACGGAGATCACCTTTGATACTCTTGTACCAAGCCTTTAT
>CAZYXI010000158.1:0-3231 GCA_964651215.1 uncultured Candidatus Peribacteria bacterium | reverse complement strand
GATAGGGGGAGTTGGAGGGGGTAGAAATTTTTTCTCTGTCACTGTTTTCCCTAATAACTCCTGCATGCACTGACGTTTTTGCATCCGGCACCAGAATATTCGTTTCGCTTTTGAGGGGAAATGTTTGGAGCGGGGTGCAACCCCGCTCCGGCGCAATATAATATATTAATTAGCAAAAATGTCAATTAATTTTTTTAATATCTGTTCCACGCGGACTCCGATCAGGGACTCTGCCGTTGGTGGCTGTATTACCAATGAGCTTCACAATCCTCTGCGAGAGACTTCGACGGCAAAATGATAGCGGTGCAAAAACTCGGCAGCGTCTTTTTTCGCTCGAGTATTTAATTGAGGGGGCAGATTGTTTTCTTTCTCCAAAAGGGAGAATCGATTGCTATTCCTCGATTGTTTTGCCACAATCGGCAGCGGTGTTTTTGCAACTATGAAGAGATTTTTTGCCGGAGTGATCGCAACCGGATTACTGATTTTTGCAACCGGAATCCCGCTTGCATCAGATTCGGCGCAAGCCGCTAGTGATGAGCCGGTCATCTATATTTTTTCGCAAGAATCTTGCGGTCACTGCAAGGACGAACTTGCCTTTTTGGCAAGCGAACTGCCGGATATTCCGGTGGTCGATATGGAACTTTCTACCGATCCGGAATATCGCGAACTCTTCATCCAAGTCGCCGAGCGCTTTGGGCTGGTGAAGGGAACACCCATCACCATCGTCGGCAAAACCGTGATCGGAGGCTTCCGCGATGGCTCGCGCATCGTCAATGCCTTGGAAGAATCCGACGTCTTTCTTACACCTCAAGAGATACTCACCGATCCGTGTGCGCGCGCCTATGGTGGCTTGCCGATCGAACCGGATGTCTGCACCGAAGAAGTCACGATCGACCCCACCGCCCAAGATGGCGTACAAGTCTGCGAAGACGGTGAACTCTGCGAACCGCGAGAAGCAGATGTCGAAACCATTTTGCAGGGCTTGCCCCTTGTCGGTGGATTTTTGAGCAGCGAATATTCGCTTCCCACGATCGCCGGTGTCCTGGGGGTGATCGATGGGTTTAATCCTTGCGCAATGTGGGTACTGGTCGTGTTTTTGCTGGCACTGATCCAGATCGGCGATCGCATCAAGATGATGCTTGTCGCCGGCACCTTCCTGCTCGCGGAAGCACTGATGTACACACTCATTTTGACGCTGTGGCTGAAGACTTTCGATTTTGTCGGGATTTCCAGCATCGTCACCGTATTGGTGGGGATCGTCGCGATCGGCGCCGGAGGATTTTTTCTCTGGGAGGGGATTTTTACCGACGGCACCTGCAAAGTCACCAACATCAATCAGCGTCGCAAAGTCACCGCCAAGATCCATGATATCGCCAACAATCCGCTCAGTTGGGGGATGTTTGTCGCGATCCTTGCCCTGGCTTTTTCGGTCAATGTCATCGAATTTGCCTGCAGCATCGGCATTCCCCAGTCCTTCACCCTGATCTTGAGTCAATCCGCTCTGAACGGGATCGAAACCGCCGGACTGATTGCGATCTATATCGCCGGCTATATGTTCGACGATTTGATCGTGTTTGGCATTGCGCTTTATTCCATCGAAAAGATCGGCATTACGCACAAGTTCAGCAAAGCCACCAATATCATCGGTGGCACTTTGATGCTCCTCTTGGGACTTCTCCTGATTTTTGCGCCGGACGTACTCAGATTTTAGGTGGCAACGGAGGGTTGTGGGCTGTAAATTGCGGCTTTTCACCATGTGGGGCTTTGCCAAAATGACTCTATGTCGTTTATTGTTCTTGGCATGGTTTATCATGCCTGATGGAAGCAAGCAATGTGGTTCGTATTCCAACAGTACTATCAGAAGCAACTGCTCGATTTGGACATCCGTCCAATAGAATCGAAGAGTTGCTAGATGTTGAAATCAAAGACTTACTCGAAAGGATCGGTGATTTATCAGCAATGCAATTAGGCAAAACTTTTGGAACGCATCGATATGAAACTTGTGGTGAACAAGTTATTTTTTTGACCGAAGAAATGCGGCGAGCTTTTTTACAGTTTTTACAGGAAAGCGCGCTCTTACAAAGCGACACCGGACAAATCCAACATCCAGGTTTCGGAACCTATAGTGAAAATGAAGCAGAAGCGATCAATAATGATTGGGAAAAGTTATGCATTCGGGCACACAAATTGCGAGTAAAGATTATGGACAAAATCGTTGCCGGCGGCATCAGTTTGCTTCATGACATGCGAGTTCCGGAAAAATATGCGGATGAAAACATGATCGATTCGGAGACCAAGTTATTTGATGTCATTGGCGTGCAAGAGCGCAAGAGTGAGCTGCAAGCAGTTCGAGAAACAGGGAATATTGATGCAATCGCTACCAAAGAACGAGAGATAGTCGATACTGTGCAAAATGTTCTGCGTCATTACGAGTATGTCCTGAATGCTAATTTTCCCAAGGAGAACCTAGTATCACGTAAGACAAATTGTATTGCCTTGGCGGTGATTGCGGCGCAAATCTTTGATGAGACAGGTATCCGTCATGCTCTTGTCGATTACGGAGATGGAGCGCATACTTTTAACATCGTCTTGATCGGAAAGAGTGAGATCAGGATCAAAGATATGCAAAAAGTACCGTCTGATTCCGAAGTTTTGACACAAACGGAGGTACTCGAAAGAAATCTTTCCGATGCTATCGATTGTATAGAAAATCCGGGAAAAGGGCAGACTTTCACCGTGCAGCTTAAAGAGAAAAATATTACGATATCTCATGATTTGGATGTCTGTAAAATGCGCATCATGGATTCAAAGGTGGCGAGCAGGGTCATGCTCCTGAATGCGCTCGGATGTCAACTAAACAGAGAAGGCATGCAAGATGCTGCTATCGAAGCGTTTTTGATGGCAAAAAGTTACAATACGGTCGATGCCACTCCATTGATCGGTATCGCCATTTCCTACGAACAATTAAACAATTTGCAAGCGTCAGCCATTGTTTTTGCGAAGTCGATTTTGCAAAATCCTGACAAGCCTTATCCGTATATTGGACTTTCAATAGTATTACAAAAGGCAGGGTACTACCCTGAGGCAATTGCTGCTTGCCGAAAATCCATCGAGCTTGGTGCGACTCCTCATTCTTGTACACAGCTTGCGAACCTTCTGAGTGGGAAGAGTATTGAAAACCAAAACCTCTCCGAGGCTGAAGCACTTTATAATCGTGCAATCGCAATGAGT
>CAZYXI010000157.1:0-3264 GCA_964651215.1 uncultured Candidatus Peribacteria bacterium | reverse complement strand
GCCTCGAATATCTGCCGGTCGAGAGTGACGCGACGCTTGTGTGGGCGATTTTGCTCCACGACACCGGCAAGGCCGAGACCCTGACGCGCAAAGGTGACCGCAATCATTTTCCGCGGCACGAGGTCGCTTCCGAGCAGCTTGCCAAAGCGGTCACGCGGCGGCTCAAGTTTTCCCGATTTGAAACGGACAAGATCGCCTGGCTCTGCAAAGAGCATATTCCGTTTTATCAGATCCCCAAGATGACACGGGCGCATCGGCTCCATTTTTTCGATCATCCGTTTTTTGAAGACCTCTTGAGGCTTTGTCGCTGTGATGCGCTTGCCGATGACGGTGATGATAGCATGGTGCAAGAGATCGCCGCCGAATACCATGCGGCGCGCGAGGCACGTTTGCTCCCGCAATTCCACCCGGAACTGCTTGACGGAAAGGAGATCATGGAACTCACCGGACTCGAAGCGGGAACGAAGATCGGCGAACTCAAATACCGCCTCCGCCAAGAACAGATCGCCGGAAATATCACCACGACCGAAGCAGCGCGCGAGTGGATATGTGAGCAAGTCGAGGGAGAGTAATGCTTTTCGATTTCTCTCAAAACAAGCGACTGCCGAGCGGAGCATTGTCGTCGGGCGCGACAAGAATCACTGCGCCAGTTTCGTCCGGGACGCCAAGCGTGAGGACTTCCGAAATGAATGGTCCGATTTGGCGAGGCGGCAGATTGACGATGCCGAGGACAACTTTTTCCATCAGATCGGATTTGGCATAATTTTCTGTGATTTGCGCGGAACTGTTTTTGACTCCGATTTCCGCCCCAAAATCGATTGTCAGTTTGTACGCCGGTTTGCGCGCTTCAGGGAAATCCCGCACGTCAATGATCTTGCCGACGCGGATGTCGATTTTGTCAAAATCTGTGATGGTCGCCATCATATCATCAAAAATCCAACAGGAGTGTAGCAGATTTTCTGAATTTTCCATTGCGGGAGCATCTCACGGGTTTCGCTTCTTCAATGCGAAAGATTCCCGATGCCACTCGAACCGCATCCCGCCTCGGAATGACGAAAGGAGAATGAATTAAGATTCCCGATGCCCCTCCACCAGATTCCCTGTTTCGGGAATGACGGCGTGTGTGGTGATTGTTCAAGTTCTCTGGCTCAAGATTTCCAATTCCACCCACATCGCAGCCCGCCTCGGGAATGGCGAACTTTTTTAGGCTTGTGCATTTATGGAGCAGTTTTGGATTTGCGGCGGAACAGGTTGACAAAAAAATTTAATAATGGAAAATGCGTGTACTTTTTCCTCTTCTGATGACTGTCACGCGGTATAGCATTTTTTCGATCATGCTCGGCTTTCTCCTCATCGCTGTTGCGTATTTTGGCTTTCAATCCGCAAGTATTCCCTCTGACCAGCAACGCTCGTATCGCTTGATCCAAAACGCCCAAGCTGCCGAAGGTGAGCCTCACCTCAGCGGTCAGGCGACATTTGACGAGTTGGTGGCATCGAAAGAAGGCGAGATCACCGTATGGCAGGGGACGATCTTTGGCTCGGCGACCGAGATACTCGACTTGGACAAAATTGTTTTTACCAACAGCGGCACGGCGACGAATGCCGATGTAGCATCGTACACTTTATATTCTGTAGCTGAGAACGGAGTTCTGACGCCCATTCAACAAAATGTTTCGCCAAATGCTGATGCAGGTGTCGAAATTGTGTTTCAAGACAGCACTATTGTTGCCGGTGCGAACAAAAAGTTGCTTTTATCGGCTCAGCTCAAGCCAAATGCTCGTACCGGAAAATCAATCGTATTGCATGGAACCGCTTCTATTAAAGCATCTTTTGCTACAGGATCTTTATCGGTGACACGCAACGATGCTTTTGCCGAACGACAATTATTGCCTGCCGCTATAAGCGAAGTGCCGGTAGGAGAACTCAGCTTTGCCGCTACTGGTGAAGATGTCATTATTGAAAAACTCGTTTTCCAATTAAACGAAATCGACACATCTGCCAATGGGTATTTTGCCAAAGATTTCAGTCAGACTGATTCACCTGACGACAAAAACACCATCAAATCGATGAGCTTGGTAAAAAACAATGAAACTCTCCAAATCGTCAATTCTCTTAATGCAAATGGGGAAGCGGTGTTTGAAGATTTTGATCTCGAAATCAAAAAAGGAAGCCCGACACTTCTCGAAATCAGGGTGAGCCTCAATGCAATGGATGACCAGGATCCACAAGCTCTTGCGCGTTCCGGACATAGTGTTGGCGTCGTGGCTGATTTTAATCCTACAAAATCGCAAGTAGGAGGAGTCGACTCTACTGCACTTCTCTCGGATGAAAGCATCGCAGTTGAAAATGAAGATACGGACGCGACATCGGTTGCCGCTCTTCATATTTTCAACAACAGAGTAGCCATCAACAAATCTGCAAGTCAACCGACCGGTACTCTTGTTACGGGTATACAGAAAGAACTCCTCAAATTTGATGCTGAGTTTACCGGCGATACTTCCGATGCGCCTTTTTTGCATCAAGTCACGGTATCGATCGAGGGCACAGGAGGTTCCACAGTGCCAATCGATGGGGTTGTTTCTCTCTATAACGGGAATAACGAACTCGTCGCTTCGATCGTCAATAATGGCAGTACTCCGATTGTGCTCACGGTCGGCACTGATGCAGCCGGTATCGGAGGTTTGAGCGGTAGTATTGTTGCAGATGCCGGAGCGCTTGATCTGCCTGCCGATCCGATAGATATCAATGGCGAAACCTACACCATTCGCGCTGATTTTTTCACGGATGGAGCGGATGATGCTCTCACTGCGAGTATCACTGTCAATGCCGATGGATTCGGTCAGGATGGCATTGTCTGGATCGATGGTGGCTCGACCGGAACGGACGGACTTGTCGTACAATGGATCGATCTCGGATCCGATAGTTCCGTGACAGAGATTGCGAATACGCTGAGTAACTAAATCACAAGGTTGATCCTGCTTGAGTAAAAATATGGGGAGCAGTTCGAAAGGGCTGCTTTTCTACTGCATACTTTTTGTTCGCGACTCTTTGCCGGAACGGGTTTGTAACCCGTTTCTTTCGTTTCCCTGGATATACAATTCCTCCCGTTTGGGAATATGCCGCTCATGCATGAGCAGACTCTTTCGCATCCGACACCAAAAAATAGGTTTTGTTTTTGAGAGGAAATGTGTGGAACGGGGCTGAGCCCCTTTCCGGCGGCAATGTAAAAAACCTCCACATTGAAACGTGGTGGATATGTGTCCA
>CAZYXI010000156.1:0-3298 GCA_964651215.1 uncultured Candidatus Peribacteria bacterium | reverse complement strand
CAACACGGAAGAGGACGGAGTAGTTTTCGACCCGACCTTGACCATGCGCGATACAGACCGGCGCAAGGAGTGCCTGAACGGATTCTTCGGTTTCGAGCAAGTAACCGCATTCGACTTTGCTGATCTCAGCATCGGCGATGGCGATGGCATTTTGCTCTTTCAGGGTGAAGAAATTGCGTTTGTCTTCAAGTGGCAGCGCACCGGGATATTGCAGATCGACTGTGCCGAGACGGAACGATCCTTCCTCGAGACGAGTAGCGATGGTCGCTGCGTCAGCAAGTGCAGTCGTGCTTTTTTCGGTGATGTTCGGGAAGCCATTGAGGATTTCGACGATCTCGCCATCCATAACGGCGACATCGACACTTCCGACTTTGCCGGCTTCAAACGTACCGTCTTCGAGGTATTGCTCCATCGTGACGACGGGAAGTGGCAAAGCAGGGGTAAAGGTATACCAGGTGGCATTTTCGACTTCTTCGCTGCCTTCGGCATATGGGAAGCCGAGGAGACCGGCATCGGTCAAGACCGATTTGATTTCGGATGGATCCGCGATGGCAAGGGCGAGATCGGTCGCTTCGAAGGTGAGATGGAAGAGATCGTAGAAGAGGAAGTATTCGCCGGTCATGATATTGGCAACCGCATAATTCTGCTTGTTGCTGCGAATGACAGTGCCGTCGATCCCGAGGGAGTCGGCGATACTCTTCACGACATCGAAGACATCGCTATCAGTCGGTCTGTCGAGAAGATAGACCGGAGCTTCTGCCGGAAGAGCAGGAACTGCAGCGGCGAGATCGCCTTCCTTCCAGGTGACGGAGATCGTCTGTTCCGGGCGCACCTTCGGCTGTTGATTACCGATACTTGCGGCGGTCAACTCCTTCTTTTGATCGACTGTCAAAAATTGGAGTTCCGCTTCGTCCGTAGGAGCAAGAGCCGCTTCGGCGAGCGTTTCGGTCGTTGCTTCCGGCAGATCCGCAATCGCGGCTTCCGAAGCAGCAGGCGTGCTTTCGGGAGTCGGTGTTTCTTCCGGAGCGGAAGCGTGGGTCGGTGCCGGCGATTCGAGCGCGACCTCGGTCGGCTCTTGAGGAGCTCCGGCAAAGATCAGCACGGCGGCAAGGCCGACGAGTCCGATCACTCCGATGATAAGAAGTGGTTTTTTCATAATTGAAAAAAGAAAAAAGAAAAATTACAAAACGGGAAAAGTCTTATTCGATGATCCCCACCTCAAACCCCTCACGCGTTGCCGCAATCGATACTTCGGGCGGCTCCAAGGTACTTTTTGAACATGCCTCCGGCGTCAAACGGAAATAGAGTTGCACAAGTGAAAGTCTTTCATCATCCCCGATCCAACGGAAGCGTTCCGCAATGTCAGCGGGGTCAGCCAACTCGACCGCGACAAACGTCTCGGCTGCGGTCTCGGGAAACTGCTCCGTCAACTCTCGAGCAAGCGCTGCGACTTCGGAAGCAAACAGCTCGTACTTTTTACCAACGGTGTCGATCAAACGAGGGAGTTCTGCGCGAGTAAGACACATCTCGCCGATGACATCGGGAGTGAACTCCGAAACGGAATCATATCGATAATAGAGCGGCGTCTTCTTGCCGGCGGCAAAATGGAATGCTTCGTCTCGGTCAAAAGCTCGATCGGCATAGACGATCTTGGTCTGATAAAAATCCGGTCGGACGACAAGCTCTTCTTTTCCATGGAGTACCAAGAGCGGAGAAACACCACTCGAGTGTTCGAGTCCGCATTGCTCGCCCATTCCACTCAGTTCGGTAAAATTTTCGAGCATAAAGACATCATCGTCCATCAGACATGTATTGATGGTGACACCGCCGGTCCAAAAATCGAGCATCTGTACGAATATCTCCGCCCATTGATCGCTCGGAATCTCCCGAGGGAAGAGTCCATCCAAATCGACATCGTTCAAAAACTCGAGTTTGGATTTGAGCTGCGCGATCGCTTCATCGCGCGGAATGATCGGTTTGACCGGAATCTGACTCGGTGTCGGAGTGGCGAGGCTCGGTGGTGTAGGAGGAATGGTCGGTGTTTGATCTGATGCGGTAGGCGATGCTGAAGCGCTGGCTTCCGGCGTCGGCGTCGGAGTGTTTCCGAAAATTGGTGGAGGTGGCGGTGGCGGTGGAAGTTGATTGGTCTCATTCTGCTCGGCGCCATCGGTCAAGATGGACTTGATCAAAAAAGCAAGCTGATTGCTGTGATCAGAACTCCGTCCGAGTTCATTTGCTGCCGCCCGCAGACTTTGCGCGCTGATGACTTCGAGCCCGGGGCTGACGCCACCGGCGTTCTCGATACCGAGCAGCCCGCGTTTGATCACTTCCGCCGCAAGCGACGACCGAGTGAGTGTTTGCATGACTTGGACATCGATATCGGAGTCGATGTCTTCGATGCCCGCGTAATAAGTATGTTTGCCCGGCAGTCTTCCGATAACGACCGGCATCGTGCCGACCGGATCGAAAAGTCCGCCAATGATCTCCGCAGTGGTGCGTGCCGGATCAAGACGCATCGCCAAAACGGTCCTGCCTCCGCAGAGTGAATCACAGGTGACGGCTCGGCTCGCCAGCGGCAGATCGGGTGCTACGCCTCCGAATGGTGGAGCCGGTGGTGGCAATCCCGGAAGGACTCCTTCGTTCTCCTGTGTGTGAGCGAGTGCCGTGACCGTATAGCGCTGAGGCGGCAAAAAGGTGCCAAACGAAAGTCCGGAAGCATTTTGACGTAACTCATCGTAGGATTCGGTCCGTTGATAAAACGCATCGATGATGATCTCGCCATCGATATTCCGCCACAAAAACGAAGAGTCGAGAGTGAGCGAAAAGTATCCGTTTTCGTCGGTGGTTGTCGCCTGCAAACACGATCCCATACTTGGCGCTTGCACAGAGCCGTTTTCCTGTTCGGTCGGCGAGAATAAAAAAATGGCGATCCGCGAATCTTTTTCGGCGGTGCCTTCGATTTTTACGGGAAGATTTTCATCCACGATGACCTCTTTGCGTGGCGAAGTAATAATCGCTCGCTGCCAAGCCGTTCCATCTTCTCCTTCCAGCACAAAAGAATCCCTCCAGTCGAAATCGACCGGTAAAGAATGTGTCAAGTCTGTCAGACAATTATCACCGATGTTGGCATGTGCGAGGTTCGGCACGAGCAAAAAGGTAAAAATGAAAGACTGGAAAATGGATTTTTGTGTTGAGAATGGGAATTGCATGGGAGCAATGAACGGAAGATGCGGGATTTTTTTTAATTTCTATGATATTATAGCAAAAATATTCAGAAAAAAAAAGCAGCTTCTCCGGA
>CAZYXI010000155.1:0-3309 GCA_964651215.1 uncultured Candidatus Peribacteria bacterium | reverse complement strand
GGAAGCCTGTTTTGCGGCAGCGGTCGCTTTGGGCTCGGCGGCGGATTTTTTGGCGGCAGCAAGGGACACTCCGGTGATTTCGATTTCGCTGAATTGCTGACGATGACCTTTGACGGTTTTTTGGCGCTTCTTCGCTTTAAAATGCACGACACGGATTTTGTCCGCCTTGCCGGTCGATATTACTTTTGCGGTCACCTTCGCGCCCTCGACGTAAGGTGTTCCGATCTGTGTTTCTTTGCCATCGCTCACGAGATATACGCGTTCGAACGATACCGATGAGCCGCTCTCTTCCGGCAACAGCTCGACCTGGATCTTCGCGCCCTTTTCGGCACGATATTGTTTTCCGCCCGTCTCAAAAATCGCAAACATGCTCCCTATAAAAAATAAGCTTGCCTATCTTCTCCAAAAAAGTCGCTTGACGTCAAGTTGACTTTTTTGCTTTTGCGAGAGAGGATGAAGAGTGCATCTGCATCCGTTCATGAAAAAGTCCATACGACGCTTTGCGTACGCCGTCTTCGGATTGTCGCTCTTGAGTCAGAACGCGGCATTCGGATTTTCTGAGCCGCGTCTTACCGCCGAACTCGGATTTTCGGTCATGGTCGTCGGTGACAGCGTCCAAGCGCAATGGAAACCGTGGGAAGGTGATTTTATGTGGTACAAGCTCGTCCGTTCCGCTGCCGATCCGGCACCGACATATCCCGAAGCGGCTGCGATTTTTTCGAGTACAGACCGTTCCATAAGCAGCTTTGTGGATACTGATCCGATCAAAGGGAAATCGTATTATCGGGTCTGTGTTTTTACATATCAAAGCGAACGAATTTGCAGCAAATCGGCGGTCGTAACTTTTCCGGCGAGCGAAGCGGACGCAGGCGAAACGCTGTTGCTGACAAATTCGATGACTACGGCAGCGGCGGAAGTGGTGCTCCAAACACCGTTCCGTGATGTCGATACCGGCACCGAAGCGGGGAAAGCGATCGAATATTTTGCAGAAACCGGCGTGATCCGCGGCTTCGGCGACAACGAATTCCGTCCGCACCAAGGCATTACGCGTGCCGAGTTGGCAAAAGTGGTCGTGCTCGCAGTCGGCTTTGAGACCGAGCCGGGGAATACGCGCGATTTTTGTGATGTCCATCGCGATGACTGGTTTTTTCCGTATGTCGAAGCGCTCGTTTCGCGCGACTATGTAAGCGGTTATCAGGGAGGAGATTGTCCGTATGATCGCAAGTTCCGTCCGCACCATCAGATCACCCGCGGCGAAGCGACCAAGATCATCTTGGAAAGTTTTGGCATCGGTGGTTCGCAACAAGCAGCGGATGAGATGTTTGTCGATGTCGCGCGCACCCATTGGTTTGCGCCATATGCCGATTCGCTCCTCAGGCGCGACTTTGTCACCCGAGCGGAGATGGAATACTTTCGCCCGGACGCTCCGATCACGCGCGCCGAAGTGATGGTGCTACTCAAGCGGATCGCCGATGCGAGCCGCACACCGGTTGACGAAGAGATCCCGCGTATCATCGATCATTTCGCCTGTAGCGACTACTGCCCGGGCAGCCAGGCGCAATATTGGGTGCGCATTTATGAAGGCGTCGAAAACCCGGATGAGTGCAAAATCCTTGGTGGAAAAACCCTGGTGTACTATCAACTCGGCGGTTCGGCGGCGGTCTGCCTTGCCGATCCGGAAGACGATCCGCTCACCCCGATGGTGGCATGTGACGAGCAAAATCCCTGCGCCAGAGGAGAAGAGTGCGTGCTGACACAAACAAGCGGATTGCCGCGCTGCACGTCCCGGGACCCGTGTCAGCGTTGTGGAAATGACGAGTGTGTGATCATCAAAAGCAAGCCGGTCGAAAACGCACCGCTGCGCGTGATCTGCAAAGACTGATCTTTTGCTTTCCTTTGTCTGCCGCATGGATTCTGACAAGCGCCAACGCATCCGCGAAATCGCCATTGCGGAACTCAAGAAAGGCAAAACGCCGGCAGAGATCACCGAACTCGCTCTTGCCGCCGGCATTCCCAAACAAGTGGTCCATGACGAATTCACACGCCTGGCGGAAAGCGGCAGCATCGCTTTTTTTGGCGTGCTGAAAGACTTTGGGAATCAAAAAACGGAAGTAAAAACGGCGATCGAAAAAGGACTCAGCAAGATCTGGGATCCGGCAGGCGAAACGATCACCCTCAATACTTTCCATGGCGTGCGACAAGAACTGGAAGGCAAGGCGAAAGAATATCTCGAAAACCCCTCGATCCCGCGACGCAATCTGCTGTTGTTGCTTTCGCCGGTCGGCGTGATGGCACTCGGGCTTCTGTTCGTGCCGGGATTTTTACAAGGACTGCTCCGCATCGACGAAGGGAATGGGATTTTTTTGTTGATCCTGCCGTTTGTGCCGGCTGCCGTTTATATCGGCAAAGTGTTCAAACTGCAGCGCGACCTGATCAAAATGCTGATCGCCCAAAAAGAAGGTTGGATCTATAGTCCGTCCGAACGAGCGGAGCGCTGGCAGATGCTCGTAAAGAAATTTCCCGAGCTGTTTCAAAAGGGAAATGCGAGCCGCAATTTTCAGGATGAATTTTGGGGAACGACGGAATATCGCGGCAAACCGGTGCATTTTTGGTCGGGCATTTTCGAATATGTCGTCGAGAGCACCGACAGCAAAGGACGGAGAAACCGCACCACCTATCGCAATAACGCCTTCGCGTTACAATTGCGGAAACAACTGAAGACGGATTTTCGCCTCGCACCGGAACACATTGGCATGCGGATCCTAAATTTTTTCCGTCGCAAAGAAATCGACACCGAATCGGCGGAGTTTAATCAGTCCTTCGCTGTTTTTTATAATGGCAGCAAGGTCGATAATCAGCTCGAGATCGTCAAAACGCTGTCACCCTCCGTGCAAGTGAGGCTGCTCCAGATGAAAGAAAGATTTGGCAAGTTTTCTCTCCAGTTCCGCGATGATACCGTGATGATCGTCTTTCCCGGGCGCCTCCTTAAGCGGATGAAGACAAATTTTTTCCGGCAAGTCGCTGTCGATGAAAGGGACAAAGAGCAGCTCAAAGACCGGCTTGCGAGCGTACTCGATATTTCGAGTGACATTCTGCGCTTTCTGGATTAGAATCACTTTGGATTTTTTGAATCATCATGGACGTGTTGCTCATCATCCTTGGCGTTGCCGTACTCTTGGGCGCCTATTATGTCGTGCTCTACAACGGACTGGTCGCCGCGAAACAAAAGGTCAAAGAGGCATGGTCCGGCATCGATGTCCAGCTCAAGCGCCGCTATGACCTGATCCCAAACCTGATCAATACCGTCAA
>CAZYXI010000154.1:0-3346 GCA_964651215.1 uncultured Candidatus Peribacteria bacterium | reverse complement strand
TTTGGGAAGTGAATGAAACCGAATGCGTAAAAGTGCGATTTGTCGAGCGGATCCCCTGACTCCCCGGCTTGCCGGGGCGCTCTAACCGGTCGAGCTACAACCCCTCAAGATGGAGGAGTTGTGAGAAACGACTCGTGCATTCTGTCATTCTTTGCCCTGTGTGGCAAGTCAAATCATGCAAAAAAATCAGGTGCGTTTCGACTTCTTGACGAAGCCGAGAAAGGAATTGAAAAAGCTATTCGAAAATGATATACTACCATGATATTTTCGCGGGACGAACCGAAAAAATATCGCTTTGCAAAGCCGCCGATCCAGAAATAAAAACATGATGGAACGGCTTGGCAAAAACAAATATACATTTATTTTCCTCGCCAACATGAAAGATTTTCTTGCTCGCATCCGCGATAATATCGCGCATGAATCACTCCAAACCAAAATTACTTTGGGTGCGCTTGCCTTTGTATTTTTGTTCGGTGTCGTCAGCACCATCGGTGGCATCACCGGTTCGCTGATCCAGGCAAATGTCGCCCAGACAGCGGTGGCACAGCCGCAAGAACGCCCCGACGCTCCCGGGTATGCTGTCGAGATCATCGCGGAAAAAACAAGCAAGCCACAACAGGCAATCAGCGAGAGTGAGGCGAAGACCGGAATCTTTGAGGGGCTCAAGATCAAGTTCTTGGAATTATTTTAACTTGACTGTTTTGATATAAATTTTATAATACCCTTCTTTTGCTTTCACTTTTCTCATGAAAAAAGCACTCACTCTCACCACTTTCGCAGGATTTCTGCTCAGCCTTGTGCCCCTTGCCTTTGCCTGGGGACCAACGGATAGTGGCGAACCGCACGCAAGCGGCATTACGCGTATCGAGTATCCGTATGGACTCCCGTACGCGTCGTTCAACAACTATACCGACAATAGTGTGGGCGGTATCGGTATTGCGGACGAACGCGAATTTTTGGTGATCCGGAACGAGATGGGAGAAAGCACAGAATACGCCAAAGAAATCGCAGTCGCTCCCGGAGACGTGATTCTTTTGAGTGCGTTCATCCACAATAACGGCGAATTGGGAAAACCGGATGCAACCGCTTTCGATGTCACAACCGGGCTCGCCGGATTCACCCAGGAAAACGGGGAATATGTCAGCCAAAGCGGAGTCAAGATCGGTCTGGGACAAACCATTTCCGCATCGAACACCGATCCTGCGGAGATCTGGGACACCGTAACGGTCACCAGCGCGAATGGAGCTCCCATCAAACTTCGTTACAAAAACAATCTCGTCATCACGCCCAATGCCGGCGGCGACTATACGCCGCTGGATGTCGATGGGTTTTTTGGGGAAGGAGCGGCGATCGGTGATGCGAGCAATCCCACCGGCGGCACCTTTCGGGGGAACACGAACAACGCGATGCATACCTTTGCTTATTTCGATGTCGTTGCTGCCGGCGATGAACACGCGACCGCCGGCGAAGCGGAAGATATCGTCATCGATGCGGATACCGTGAATCTCGCTCAGACCTATCGCAAAATCGACAAGCAGGTCTCGAAAGACGGACAGACATTTCAAAAATCCGTCACGGTCAAAGGCGGTGATCGGGTCTACTATCGCGTCACGATCAGCCATACCTACGATCAATTGGGAAGTTTTGACATCAAGGACTATCTGGGCAGCGGTTCGAACGGCGGATCACTCAGCGATGTCCAAAACATGCAAAAGCAATGTTCCGTGGCGCAAGACGGCTGTCCGGGAAGTTTTGTCAATAACGGCGTGATCAAGATCCAAAAACTCCCGAAGAACAAAGTCATCACCCTCACTTATGAGCGTGTCGCCAACGACAGCGGTATTGCGGCGGGCGGCACTTCGAGTGTCGTCGATCAGGTCAAGATCATCGCCGGACTGGGACACAACAAAGTGGATGAAGCATCCGCCGAAGTCATCATCACCAAACCGGCAGCGACTCCGACACCCGATCCGGCAAAATTTTCGGTGTACAAAAAAGTCTCGCGCGACGGACAAAGCTTTTCGCAGAATGTCACACTCGCCGACAATGAAAATGCCTTTTACAAAGTCTTTATCGAAAACACCGGTGGTTCGAGCGGCAATGTGACCGTCACCGATGTGCTTGGGACAGCCAGCAATGGCGGTAGTCTCAGTAGTATCGCCAATGTCAATATCGCGTGCGCTTCCGGCGCCAGTTGCAGCGGCAACCTTGGCAGCGGTATCAGCATCAATAATCTTGGCGCCGGCAAATCGGTGACGATCACCTACATGCGTACCGGCAGCAACGGCGGTGTACCGATCGGACAAGTCTCGAATATTCCCGATACCGCCAAGCTCTCGAGCGGCGCACAAGACACGGCGACCGTTTCCATCGAAGGGGCGAAGCCAAAAGCGGAATTCACGATCACGAAGAAAGTTTCGGACAAAGCTTCCGACTATCAAGATAATATCACTCTCAGCGGAGGCAAATCCGCTTTTTATAAGATCTTCGTACAGAATATCGGTACCAGCAATGGCAATGTCACTGTCAGTGACCAACTCTTTTTGCCGACCAATGGCGGCAGTCTCGGGAGCGTCATCAACCACGGTGTCGCCTGTCCTTCGGGCGCGACCTGTAGCGGACACCTCGGAAGCGGCGCTGTACAGATCTCCAACCTCGCACCGAACCAATCGGTTTCGATCACCTACGAACGGATTACAAATGATTCCGGAATCCCACTCGATCAGACGAGCATCGTCAAAGACGAAGCGAGTCTCTCGACCGGACAAGTCGACGATGCCACGGTGACGATCACCGCACCGCAAGCCAAAGCCGAGATCACGGTGGAAAAACGGGTGTCAAATGGCGGCGGCTTTCAAAAGAATGTGCTCGTCGAAAACGGCAAGACCGCTTACTATCGTCTCGCAGTCCGCAATAGCGGTACCGCCAAAGGCAGCACCGTCCTTACCGATATCCTGGGGGCACCGGACAATGGCGGTAGCTTTGGTCCGATCACGTTTGAAACGGTCGACTGCGGCACGGCAACCTGTTCGGGAAGTATCGCGGGTGGGGGGATCCAGATCAGCAATCTCGTTCCCGGCGAGATCGTGATCGTCGATTATCAACGCAAAGTGAGCAACGTCGGTATTCCCGGCGGACAAAATTCGACCGCCGTCAATACGGCAAAACTGAATAATGGAACGAGCGATACGGCAAGTGTCACCATCATCGGCGAAGGACTCACACCACGCTTTACCGTTGACAAAGCCGTCTCATACGACCGTCAAGGCGGAGCGTTTGTCGATCAGATCACGATCGGTAATGGCGAATCCGCGTATTACCGCTTAATCATCACCAATAGTGGAAA
>CAZYXI010000153.1:0-3364 GCA_964651215.1 uncultured Candidatus Peribacteria bacterium | reverse complement strand
AATGTCGGCATCGTGGCGCAAGAAGTTGCTTTTGATCCGCGTTTCGGACCGGCAGAGATCCTCCGCATGCAACGCGGTATGTACGGCTTGCGGCAAAACGAGGAACATTTGGACTGGTTGCTTACAAATCTGTCCCTCCAAGACAAAAAACATATCCGCTCGCGGCAGCTGAGCGGCGGCATGCGTCGACGCTTGATGATCGCCAAAGCACTCATCCACGAACCGAAGGTCTTGATCTTGGACGAGCCGACTGCCGGCGTCGATGTCGAACTGCGCCAAGGGCTGTGGAAGTTTTTGGAAGAACTCCGCAAAGAGCGCGGCGTGACCATCCTCCTCACCACCCATTACCTCGAAGAAGCCCAACTGCTCGCCGATCGCATCGCTATCATCCACAAAGGCGAAATCATTGTGAACGAAGAGAAAAAACAGCTTTTGAGGCGTCAAAAACGCATTGTGGAAATCGAGACCATGGATGGGAAAACCGAAACCTTCAAGCTGGAAGGCGATGAAAATCCCCTCGGCAAAATGGGTAAGCGCACGGATATCAAAGACATCACCATCCGCGAACCGAAGCTCGAGGATATTTTTCTTGATCTCACGAAAGCATGAATGTGATCCGTCTCTATACATTGACGCGCAAAGAAACACATCGCTTCCTGAAGGTGTGGATGCAAACGGTATTTTCGCCGGTGGTGATCGCGGTGATGTATTTTGCCGTCTTCGGCGGCGCTCTCTCGTCGCGGATAGTGGAATTCAACGATATCCCCTATCTCGCCTTTATCGTACCCGGCTTGGCGCTCTTGCAAGCGACGACGAATGCTTTTCAAAATCCGTCGAGTTCGCTCATCATCGCACGCTACCAAGGGCTCTTGCCCGATTTGCTCATGAGTCCGCTGACAGCGATGGAAAAAACCTTGGGATACCTGCTCGGCGGCGTGATCCGCGGCGTGATCGTAACGATGCTCATTTTTGCGGTCGCGGCGTTTTTTGTGCGTGATTTTTGGCCCGCACACTGGTTTGCACTTGCGCTGATCACCTTTCTCGCGAGTGGGACGTTTTCGCTGATGGGAACACTGGTCGGCATCTGGAGCAAGACTTTTGACGGCGTCGCCGGCATCACCACTTTTGTCATCACCCCGATGGCGTTTTTGGGCGGCGTGTTCTACTCCATCAATTCTTTGCCCGATCTGGCGCGACAACTATCACACATCAATCCGTTTTTTTATTTTGTCGATGCGACCCGCTGGGCGTTTTTTGGCGTCAGCGATATTTCACCGATACTCGCCTTTGGAGTCGCCGTAGGTTTTTTCGTCTTCTTTTTTGTAAGTACCTATCTCGCCTTTGCAACTGACTGGCGGATGAAGAATTGACCCTTTCCTCTCCCCCTGGATAGGGGGAGGTGGTGGATTGGAAGCTCATATGAGCCGACCATTCATTCACCATAATCGTGTAAAAACGGGAGTCATTCCGGCTTGACCGGAATCAGGCGGTTATTGTGCCTTATTGTTTCCGGATTGCCGCGGCGCTTTCGGCATTTTTCTCACTCCCGATGATTGCGTCCTGCTTGATTCCATTTGTCCGCGCCTCGCAAAGACACGCTGCGCACTTACGAGACCACATCCACCGGATCGATATCGATGCGGCAGCGCGGCAAGGGAACTGCCCTAAGAAGCGTTTCCGGCATGGCGGAAATAACAAAAAGATTGGCGAAGAATTTGCCGTGGCGCTTGGGATGCAGCGCCGGCGCAACGAAGATCTGGATCTTTTCTTCGGGAAAGAGTTCGTTGCTTCGTTGCCGCAAGATCGCTTCGAGCTTGCGCGCGGCGCCAAAAGTGCCCTCCTTGGTCTTTGCGGAAAAGATGAGTTTGGCGATGCGGCTTGCCGGCGGCAAAAAGTGTTGCTCGCGCAAGGCGAGTTCTTGCTCGTAAAAACGTTCCGCATTGCCGGAACGCAATGTCTGCCAGAGCGGAAGCTGTGGCAAGCGTGTTTGGATCACGACTTCGGCGGCTTGTCCGCGCCGTCCGGCACGTCCGGCGACTTGCACGAGCAATTGGAATGTCCGTTCCGTCGCGCGAAAATCCGGGATGCTTAAGCCCGCATCAGCATCAAGGATACCCACCACACCGACATTGGCAAAATCGAGCCCCTTGGCAATGATCTGCGTACCGACAAGGATATCGGCGGCGCCACTCGCAAAAGTCTCGTGGAGATCTGCAAAACCGCTTTTGGCGGCGGTCGTATCACGGTCGATCCGAAGTACCTTGTGATCGGGAAAGCGATTTTTGACCACTCGTTCGATCTGAGCGGTGCCGCTGCCAAAAAACCGCATTTTGCTCCCTCCGCACGACACGCACCGCTCCGGAATGCCGAATACATGTCCGCATTGATGACAAAGCAAAAACTCCTTCCCCTCCTTGCCGGCATGGCTGACCAGGGCGATCGCGCAATCCGGGCAGCGCATCGCCTCACCGCAATCTTCGCAGATGAGCGTGCGGAAGATGCCGCGCCGATTCAAAAACAACAAGGCTTGCTTTTTGTTTTGGAAGGCTGCCGTCACCTTGTTTGTCAACGTGCGTGAGAGCGGGCTCGTATTCCGTGCGGCGACCTCTTCGCGCAGATCGATAATGGAAAATTCGGGCTGTGCGCTGCGCGAAGGCAATCGTGTCACGGGGAGCTGCCGGGAATAAGCGCGAAACCAAGTTTCGAGACTCGGAGTCGCCGTTGCGTAAACGAGGCGCGCCTGGTGCAATCTGGCGAGCTCTTCCGCGACATCACGCGCATGATAGCGCGGCGATTGATCGGATTTGTATGTCCATTCGTGCTCTTCTTCCATCACGATCAGTCCCAGATCTTGAAAGGGCAAGAAGAGTGCCGCCCGACTCCCGACGATCACGCGCGCCTGACCGGTCACAATGCGCCAAAATGTCTCCGCCTTTTCGCCTTCGGACAAGCGCGAATGATAGACGGCGACCGCCGCATCACCAAAGATCGTTTTGCATTTGGCGACGAGTTCACCGGTCAGTCCGATCTCGGGGAGGAGGAATAACACCGATGATCCGGCAGCGAGAGTATCCGCCGCCAATTTGCGCGCGAGATGACTTTTGCCGGAACCGGTCGGTGCAAACAAAAGCGCTTCCGTATTCTCTTGCAAAAAGGCGTACGCCTGCTTTTGTTCTGCGGTCAGCTCGCCCTCATCGTGTTGGACGTGATAATCAGCGGCAGGAGCAAACTTGGGCACGGAAACGTATTCGATCGCACCGAGTTCGTGCAAGCGGTCGATCGTCGCTTTGCCGGCTCCGGTCGATCGTCGCAACTCGGTAAGCTCGCTGACGCCGCTCTCTCGCAAATGGGAAATGACCGCCTG
>CAZYXI010000152.1:0-3372 GCA_964651215.1 uncultured Candidatus Peribacteria bacterium | reverse complement strand
ATTTGTCGTGGTGGCGGATGGCGGAGTGGTCGACATGGACAAAGGATCCGGCGCCATGACGATCTCGGTGCTCCATTCGCAAGACGACTACGATCTTGCCAAAAAGCACGGACTTGATGCATACCGTTTTCAAAAGATCGATTTTGAAGGCAAGATGACCGCCATCGCCGGCAGCGACGTCGAGGGACTCGAAATCGAAGCCGCACGCAAAAAGTCCGCCGAAATCATGAAGACCAAGGGACTGCTCGTCGGTGAGGACAAAAACTACCTCCACCGCGTTCCGGTCTGTTACCGTTCGGGAACGGTCGTCGAACCGATGGTCAGTCGCCAGTGGTTTGTCGATGTCAATAAGGAATTCCTTTTAGACTCTCCCCCTGGACAGGGGGATGCCGGATCGGAGTCCGGCACAGGGCTGGAGGGGGTAGAACCGGAAAAAACCACTCTCAAAAAGATGACTGCCGATGCCGTGCGTGAAAGGCACGTCAAAATCATCCCTCAGCGTTTCGAAAAAACCTACTTCCATTGGATCGACAACCTGCGTGACTGGTGTATCAGTCGCCAGATCTGGTGGGGACATCGTATCCCCGTCTGGTATCGCGGTGAAGAGACTTTTGTCGGAACCGAAGCGCCGACTGGCGAAGGCTGGGTCCAAGACGAAGATACGCTTGATACCTGGTTTTCTTCCGCGCTCTGGCCATTTTCCACCCTTGGCTGGCCTGATGAAAACAGCTCCGATTATCAGCGCTTCTACCCGCCCTCGGTACTCGAAACCGGACACGATATCCTCTTTTTCTGGGTGGCGCGCATGATCATGTTCGGCAAGTTCGCCACCGGCGAATATCCGTTTCACACCGTCTATCTGCACGGACTCGTCTGCGATGCCAAGGGGCAAAAGATGAGCAAATCCAAAGGCAACGGTATCGATCCGCTCGAGATCATCGAACAATTCGGCACGGATGCGCTGCGCTTGTCTCTTGTGATCGGGACTACTCCGGGGAACAATGCGAATCTGGGCGAAGAAAAGATCGCCGGCTGCCGCAATCTGTGCAACAAATTGTGGAACATCAGTCGCTTTGTCCTTTCTCAAAACCCTCCCCCTGGACAGGGGGAGCTGGAGGGGGTAGAGACCGACCTCCAAAACTGGATCATCGCCAAAACGGATACTTTGATCACCGAAGTCACGAACGATCTCGAAAAATACCGCTTCGGTGATGCCGCGCAAAAATTGTGGGATTTTACCTGGAGCGAATTTGCCGACTGGGCGGTCGAAGCCGCGAAAGCGGAATCAAATCCCAACACCCAAGCCTGTTTGCGCGCAAGTCTCAAAACCCAGCTGCAGCTCTGGCACCCCTTCATCCCCTTTGTGACGGAAGCGATCTGGCAAGCCGGTGATTTTGGTGACAAGCTGCTCATTGCGGAAGAGTGGCCGACCGCTTCCAAGACAAACGCCTCCCAAACGCATTTCGAACAAGTCCGCACCGTCGTTGCCAAAATCCGCTCCATGCGCAAGCTCGCCGGTGTCGATCCCACCCGCAAGATTTCCGCTTCGATTTTCGGACAAGATTTAGAAATTTTGGAACGGAATGCCGCCATCATCAAATCGCTGGCGCGCATCGAATCTCTCACATTCGAGACTGATCCGGCAAAGCAACTCGCCGAAGACGGAGCCACCGACATGGCAGGAGGTGCGACGATCTTTCTTCCGAGTGCTGGTATGATCGACCCCGAGGTGGAAAAAGCACGTGTCAAAAAAGAGCTCGAAGCGGCAAAAGCGCAACTGGTCGGTGCGCAGGCAAAACTTCACAACGAGGGATTCTTAAAAAGTGCCCCGCCGGCTGTGGTCGAGCAAGCAAAGGCAAAAGCACAAGAACTGGAGGAAAAGATCAAGACATTGGAGGCGAAAGCAACATGAGGCAACTCGCTCACGCGTTTTTCGCTCGTCCGACGCTTGTCGTTGCCAAAGACCTCCCTGGCAAAGTGTTTTCGGTGTGTGGTGTCAGCGGCATTGTAAACGAAGTCGAAGCGTATCTCGCCGATGATGCGGCTTCGCACAGCTTTGGCGGCAAAACCCGGAGAAACGCAGCGATGTTCGCCGCACCGGGCACGCTCTATGTCTATCGCAGCTACGGCATTCATTTTTGTGTCAATGTCGCAACCGAAGTGGAAGAAATCGGTGCGGCGGTTTTGCTGCGAGGAGTTGTTCCACTCCCGGATTATATCGAAGCGATCCGCATGCGCCGCGGCACCAAAGTGCACGAGAAAGACCTCTGCAATGGTCCGGGCAAACTGTGCCAAGCCTTCGATATCGACCTCAGGCACAATTTTTGCGATGCCTGCGCAGGCGAAGAAATCGGTTTTTTTGACAGCGGCATTTTTCCGGCACAAATCAAAGCAACACCGCGTATCGGCATCTCCAAAAACACGGACAAATTGTGGCGTTTCGTGGCGGAGTTTCTCCTCTAGGAATCGTCATTCCGGCTTGACCGGAATCAGGTGGGAGGCGAGAATTTTAATTTTCAAATCGCATAGAATCATGGTATAATACTAAGAAAATAAAAACACATGCCCGATCAAAACCAATCACCACAAACGACTGCATCGCCCTCCGCCCCGATTGCCATCGATCAGGCGCTCCATGTCGCACGCCAGGATGCTAGCTATGAATCAGCCGCATTCGTGGCGATCACCGAAGAGCAAAAAAAGCGCGAGCTGATCGCAAAACTGCGCGTTGCCATTGCCAATTCACTCTTTCTTGAAGAGCAGCGCAAGCAGATGTGGATCAACGCTTTGCATCTTCTCGATCTTGCCCAAGCCGAAGAGCTTTTGGGGGCGATCTTGCGTGAAAATCTGCGTTACAAAAAAAACATCCGCAAACTCAAGTTTAAAGAAATCCCCGAACGCGTCGCCGAAGAAGGCGGCGAGATTTAATCTTTACAAACATACAATGAACAGCCCGGAAACTCCGAAACACGATGGTCAACATTTGGAGCCACTCCCCGAAGGAGTTGCTATAAGAATCAACAAACTCCACGATCCAGAAGCTATGGAGAAAGATGAAAAGACTTTCGCCTGGATGGATGATATCGCAAATTTCAAAAAAACTTCACCCCAATACATTGTCGACAAAAACTCAATTGAAATTGACCCAAATTCCGACCAAGCATGAGTGGCCAAGAAAAAGATCAGCGGCAAAACCAAAACCCTGAAAAGATAAATGAAACAGTCGAAAATCAACCTGTTCCAGATGCGGAAGTCTTAGGCGGATTCCAAGATGCCTCTACCATAGCGGAATTCGATGAAGAACAGGCAACAGGACATTGGGAAAAAGGAAAAGAACAAGTCAAAGAAACAAGTATCGAAGACTTACTCACA
>CAZYXI010000151.1:0-3385 GCA_964651215.1 uncultured Candidatus Peribacteria bacterium | reverse complement strand
TTTGATCGAAAACGTGATCGTTGCGGTAGAAAAGCATGCTTCGGTCATCATCGATCCGGCGGAGTTGTCGCCGGTCTCCCGACAAGCGCTTTTGATCGTGCTGCTCATCGCTCTGTTCGCCTCTTCCGGTGCTACTTTCGTCTATTCACAACGCTCAAAAACCCTCGTGCGCCAATGATGATCCTGATCCCTGATGTGGGGCATACGCCATTCGCCTCTTTGCTCTTGACCGAAAGGAAAGATTCTGGAAAAATCCTTTGGCACAAAAGGCGTCACTCGCCGAGGTGGCGAAATTGGTAGACGCGCGGGACTCAAAATCCCGTTCCCCTTGGGGAGTGAGGGTTCGATTCCCTCCCTCGGCACCAGAGACAAACTTGCTTTCGTATTCATCTTTTCTCTTTACATCTTGCAATGCATCCGGTCATCGTAGCAGAACCCTATCAACCCGGCACCGCCAAAGCCGTCCGCAAATCGGGCAAAGTGCCTGCTGTCATGTACAGCGAAGGCAAAGAAACATCCAATATTACCGTTGACATGCAAGAATTCCGCCGCGCTTTTCGCAAAGCCGGCAAAGCGACTCTCGTAGAGATCGATATCAAAGGCGAAAAGACCGCTGCACTTGTCCACGTTATCGACACCCATCCGGTTTCCGGTGACCCGATTCACATCGACTTCTTCGCGGTGAACATGAAAAAACCCGTTCACGCGGTCGTACCGGTCACCTTTTCCGGTACTTCCGATGCCGTCAAACTCCTCGGTGGAACGTTCACGGCACTCCACGACCACATCCAGATCAGCTGCTTGCCAAAATATCTCATCAGTTCGATCGATGCCGATCTCAGCAAACTCAAGACGTTTCACGACCACATTACCGTCGCTGATCTGCCATTTCCGGAAGAGATCACGATCCTCGACGATCCGGAGACGATCGTAGCGAGCGTTTCCGCACCGCGCAAAGCAATCGAAGACGAAGTGGCGACCGAAGAAGGTGCGGAAGGAGAACAGAAAGAAGGCGAAGCAGGAGAGAAAGAAGAAAAATAATCTTATTCCGTCCGCAATGCGCTATCGCAGATTCGTGCTCGCCTTTACCGCAGTAGTCATCTTGCTTGGTGCGGTTGCTGCCGGAACATATTTGTTGTCGAATGCCGCCCGCGATGGCGAAGCGATCACATTCGAGTCCGGGAAACAAATGCTTTTTTCGGTGTTCGATCGTAATGCCAAAAGTACAACCGATCCACTCCCTTTGACCGGTGTCGGTGATCCGCCACCTGTCACAAGGTCATATTTGACGGGAACGGAAGTAAATGACGCTAAACAAGAGAAGTTTTTGGCAGTGATGATCGATCTCGCTCCGGCGGCAAGACCGCTTTTTCGCGGTGTCGAACAGGCGAAATGGTGGTTCGAGATGCCGGCGGAAGGCGGTGTACCGCGGATCATGGCAATATTTTCCAGCGAAGAGCTTCCGCCCGAGATCGGTCCGGTACGCAGCGCACGCGACTATTTTGTCGAGATCGCCGAAGGCATCGCCGGTGGCTATGTCCACGCCGGCGGCAGTCCCGATGCCCTCGATCTGCTGTATACAACCGCGATGACCAATTATGACGAGCGCACGGAAGGTTTTCAACGTGATCCGGAACTCAGTCGTCCGCACAATCTTTTTCTTGTACCAAGCGAGATCATCGATTCCACCAAGACATCTGCATTTGATGCGTCCGTGTTTCCATATTCGCCGCTCGCGCCCTTTCATCTTGCCGGAGAAACGGCGACCCGTATCGACATTGATATTTCGACACGTACTCATGCCGTTGCATGGAATTATGATCCGGAACGGAATTGTTACAAACGCCAACAAGAGCGGGAAACGATGGAACTTTGTGTAGAAAATGTGGTCGTCCTCGGCACCGATATCGGACTGATCGCCGGAGATGAAAAAGGCAGGCTCGAGGCGCGTACGATCGGCAACGGAACGGGATTGTTGTTCCGGGACGGGATCGTCTTTCCAGTAAGTTGGGAACGAGAGACAAACGGAGTGTTTCGGCTGCTGGATGTGGAACAGAATCCGGTGCCGCTCCATCCGGGAAGAAGTTTTTTTGAAATCCTCGACACGCTCGACAAAGTCGGATTTTCTTCACCCGGATAATGGGGATTCACTCCCTCCTGACAAGGGGGTTTTCATCAAGATATGAAACTCAGTGCCTTTGACTTTGACTTGCCGCCGGAATCGATCGCTCAGCATCCGACCGAGCAGCGCGACGAATCTCGGTTGCTGTTTGTCGACCGCAACAGCAGAAACCTGAAGCACAAGCGGTTTGCGGACATCATCGACATCTTCGCCACCGGCGACATCCTTGTCTTCAATCGCAGCAAAGTGATTCCGGCGCGGATCAGACTGGAGGGGAATCAAGAGGTTTTTTTGAGTGAACCAATCGATGACCGGACTTGGAAATGTCTCGTCCGCCCGGGGAAAAAATTCACCGTCGGAAGAAGGATCGATTTTGCCGATGGCTCGTCGGCAGAGGTCAAAAAAATCAGCGAAGACGGGCTGCGCGTGATCGAGTTTTTTCCCACAAACGGGGACATGTGGCGGTTTTTGGAAAGATGCGGCTCGATTCCTCTGCCGCCGTATATCGAGCGCGCCGCTGATGCGGAAGATACCAGCCGCTATCAAACGGTCTACGCCGAGGAGCGCGGCTCTGTCGCGGCGCCGACCGCCGGTCTCCACTTTACCGAAAAAATCTTGAAGCAGCTCCAAGCCAAAGGCGTGCAGATCGAATTTGTCACGCTTCATGTCGGGCTCGGGACGTTTTTGCCGGTCAAGAGTGAGGATATCACCGAGCACCGCATGCATGCCGAAGTGTTCGAACTCGACGAAGAAACGGCGGCGAGGATCAATCACGCAAAATCCACAGGCAAAAAAGTGACCGCGATCGGCAGCACCAGCCTGCGCGTTTTGGAATCGGCATCAGACCAAAATGGAAACTTGCGTGCGCAAAGCGGCAAGACCGAAATCTTCATCTACCCGCCCGCAAACTTCAAAGTCGTCGATCATTTTTTTACGAATTTTCATCTCCCCAAAAGCACACTGCTCATGCTCGTGGCGGCGTTTGCGAGCCCCGGCGATACCGATGGCATTGCATTTGCGCAGCAAGTCTATCAAACCGCTATCACGGAAAAATACCGCTTCTTCAGCTATGGTGATGCGTCGCTCTGGTGGTAAACAAGTCGCAAGGGGTAAGTGGTAAGTCGCAAGAATTCTCCTCGCTCGTCCAAGTCTTGTGCCATCGTGACGGAAGTCGTAAGTTATAAGTGGTAAGTGGTAAGCTTGCCCTCAAATGTCAGCTTAACAACCGGCGATTGCCATCTTGCTCGTCCAATTTTGAGATAA
>CAZYXI010000150.1:0-3420 GCA_964651215.1 uncultured Candidatus Peribacteria bacterium | reverse complement strand
TCGGCTTTTTCCACACCGGCGCGTATCAGGATGCGATCAGCGGCTATGGTGGTATCAAGCATTGTCTGATCCCTTCGCCGCAGCACATCATCGTCGATCGCAATGACAAAGGCGATTTTGTCGACTCGGTCTATCGAAACGAACAAAGTGTGAGCGAAATGCTCGATATTTTGGGATATTCATGAGCAGCCTGGTCTTCGGGGATTTTCCGGCGGGATTCTCGGAGTTTGAAAACGCCGATATTGTGATACTTCCGGTCCCCTATGATGGCACAAGTACCTATATCAAAGGGGCGGACAAAGGACCCCGAGCTCTCATCACCGCATCCGATCAGCTCGAGAACTATGATATCGAAACCGGCACCGAGCCGTTTCGGGTCGGCATCAACGTCGTCGAGCCGGTCACGGAAGCGTCTTCACCCGAAGCGATGACAAAGGCTGTCTATCAGCGAAGCAAAGCGCTCTTGGAGCAAGACAAATTTGTCATCCTGCTCGGTGGTGAACATTCGGTCAGCTTTGGGTCGATCAAAGCCCATGCCGAGAAATATCCGGAGATGCAAGTGCTGCAGTTCGATGCGCATACCGATCTGCGTCAAGAATACCATGGTTCAGAACACAATCACGCATGTGTGATGGCGCGAACGCACGAACTTTGTCCGATCACGCAAATCGGTATTCGCAGCATGGATGTGTCCGAAAAGGCGTTGGTCGATCCTGAGCGGATCTTTTATGCACACGAAATCGCCGGTCAGCGTGAATGGATAGCCCAAATGCTTGGCACCTTATCAGATCACGTCTATATTACGATCGACCTGGATGTTCTCGACCCCTCGATCATGCGTGCCACCGGTACGCCCGAGCCGGGCGGAATGCTCTGGTACGATCTGCTTGCTGCTCTTCGTGCCGTCGCCAAACAGAAGACTATCGTCGGCTTCGATATCGTCGAACTCTGTCCGATGCGTGACACCAAAGCTGACGAATTTTTGGCGGCAAAACTCCTTTACAAAATCCTTGCGTACATCTACCAAGAAGACTCGCGGACACAGATGCGATAAACGCAACTCTTTTATTTTTCATCAAGAATCATGCCCCATAAAGTCCTGATCATCGGCGCCGGCGGTGTCGGTCGCGTTGTCACACACAAATGCGCTCAATTGCCGGAAGTCTTCGACCGAATCTGCTTGGCAAGTCGCACCAAAGCAAAATGCGACGCGATCGCCGCTTCCCTTGATCGTCCGATTACCACAGCCCAAGTCGATGCCGATGATAGTGCTCAAGTCGCCAAACTGATCAAAGATTTTGGCGCCGACCTCGTGATCAATGTCGCACTCCCCTACCAAGATCTGACGATCATGGAGGCATGTCTGCAAACACGTGTCCCCTATTTGGACACCGCCAATTACGAACCACCGGACGAAGCCAAGTTCGAGTACAAATGGCAGTGGGAGCTTCATGAACGATTCAAGCAAAATGGCATAATGGCGCTCTTGGGTTCGGGCTTTGACCCGGGTGTGACCAATGTTTTTTGCGCGTATGCCCAAAAACATTATTTCGATGAGATCGAGACGATCGATATTTTGGACTGCAACGCCGGTGACCATGGCAAGGCTTTCGCCACAAATTTCAACCCCGAGATCAACATCCGCGAGATCACTCAAAAGGGCAAATATTGGCAAGACGGCAAATGGATCGAAACCGAACCGATGCAATACCGTATCGATTTCGACTATCCCGAAGTCGGTCCCAAGCCGAGCTACCTCCTCTATCACGAAGAATTGGAGTCTCTCGTGAAACATATCAAAGGACTGAAACGCATCCGCTTTTGGATGACTTTTTCGGAAAATTATCTGACGCATCTGCGTGTACTCGAAAATGTCGGGATGACCCGCATTGACGAAGTCGATTATGAAGGGAAAAAGGTCGTTCCGCTCAAGTTTTTGAAAGCACTGTTGCCGGAACCTTCCAGCTTGGGCGAAAATTATTCCGGCAAAACGGTGATCGGTTGTTTGTTCCGCGGCAAAAAGAACGGAGTATCGAAACAGGTCTACATCTACAATGTCTGCGACCACGCCGAGTCATTCCAAGAAACCGGTGCGCAAGCGGTGTCGTATACGACCGGCGTTCCGGCGATGATCGGCGCCAAGATGATGCTGACCGGCAAATGGAATGGCGAAGGCGTCTTTAATATGGAAGAGTTCGACCCCGATCCGTTTATGGAAGATTTGAACAAATACGGACTCCCTTGGCATGTTGTCGAAGGCGAAATCGATCTTCCCGAACCGCAATGACCGAATTTCGTCACGAACAAGCGGCTGACCGCATGAAAAGTGTACTGGAAGATATTACGACTCCGCTGTTTGTTTTGGACGAATCATTACTTGAAGAAAACCTCGCCGTGCTGCGGAAAGTGAAAGACCGAAGTCGTGCAAAAATATACCTGGCACTCAAAGGCTATGCGCTTTGGAAATCCTTTCCACTTATCAAAAAATACTTGGACGGAGTCTGCGCGAGCTCGCCGCACGAAGCGCGACTCGGGCATGAAGAGTTCGGCAAAGAAGTCTGCACCTTTGGCGCCGCCTATTCGGACGCGGACTTTGCAGAACTGATCCAAACCTCGGATCACATCATCTTCAATTCTTTCCGGCAATGGCAGCATTTCCGTCCGACCGCTCCCGATACGATCGATTATGGTATTCGCGTCAATCCCGGCTATGCCGAGGTAGAGATCGAGACCTACAATCCTTGTGTCAAGGGTTCGCGCTTGGGCGTTCCGGCAGAGCATTTTGAACCGGAACTTCTCGAGGGGATCAACGGACTCCATTTCCATGCTCTTTGCCAACAAGGCGCCGAGACGCTGGAGCGCGTGGTGGAAAGCTTTGAAAAACACTTCGGACAGTATCTGCACCAAATGCGGTGGCTCAACCTTGGCGGCGGACACTACATCACCGAACCTGGCTACAATATCGATCTGCTGTGCGATATCATCGAGCGCTTGCATTCAAAATACGATATCGACATCATGCTCGAACCGGGCGAAGCCGTCGTCCTTGATACCGGCTATCTCGTCGCCACGGTTCTGGATATTGTCGAGAACGGCATGCCGATCGCCATTTTGGCTGTCTCGGCGCAAGCGCATGTTCCCGATGTGATCGGTTCGAATCACCGCTGGCGTCCGGATATCATCGGTGCTGCAAAAGAGGAAAGCAAACCGCATCACTTTCGCATCGGAGGTCCCACTTGCCTCGCCGGCGACACCTTCGGCGATTATTATTTCGACAGCCCTTTGCAAATCGGACAAAAGCTTGTCTTCCGCGACATGATGCAATACAACATGGTACAAGCAACGACATTCAACGGTATCAAATTACCCGATATCGCCATTTTGCGCACAAGCGGAGATTTGGAAGTGGTACGTCGTTTC
>CAZYXI010000149.1:0-3472 GCA_964651215.1 uncultured Candidatus Peribacteria bacterium | reverse complement strand
TTGTGAATTTGATTTTCATGAGAAGTCGAGAGAAATTTGGTGTTTGATGTTTGTCAAAATCCGGTCGCAACCTGACAAATAGTTGGAGGAGTTATTGCATAATCATACCGCATTTATCCCATTTTCTCAAGCAATTCCATCTGCATTTTTTTACGATATATTCAAAAAGCCTGCATTTTGCTTCTGAGCGAACTTCCAAATGGACAGGGGGGATTAGATTTTTGCAATTCCTCTCCGAAATGGTGTCTGTCGCCGTGCTCTGAAAGCGTAAGAACCAAATTCACATTGACAGAATATCGACGACTAGCGGATAATGCCGTTACGTGTTTTTTATACTCATGCCCCGCGGAAAGAAGCAAAAAGTCGTTGTTGTTTATGGACCCAATGGTCAGATACTCAAACACAAGTATCACTACAATCATCGCAATGTCGAAAAGGCAAAGGTCGCCGACAAGCTCTATGACCCGGCAACGCGCAAGCATGTCACCTTTGAAGAGGTCAAAGTCAAGGACGAACGCCATTCATCATAGCAGTATCTTCAAAATCGATTTCGCAACTCACCGGAAGAGATGATATACTCTGAGTAAATCTTCTTTTCTTTCCCTTTCTTATGAAAAATATCGTCCTCAGTTGCGCGATCTTGAGCTTTGTAATGGGGCTGTATTTGGTGATCCGGTTTTTGCCGACCACCGATAACTTTCTCGAAAACCCACCCGTGATCAGCGGAGTCGCGATCATGTTTATCAGCTATGCGCTCTTTGCCGTTTCGCACCACTTCTTCCTTCAGGAAAAAGCGGCGAAAAAGTAAGCGGCATCCGTCTCGCGAAGACCATGTGAGCTTTGGCAAAATTTTGCACACACGCAAGCATTCTTGTATGCTGAGCTTCGCGGTGTCTTCTTGATGTCATTGATTCCATCGACACCGTTTTGTCACAAAAAGACTTCCGCTTTTTATCCTCTCTATGTCCAGCAATATCCCCGTTTCGACACGTCGGCACTCGGCAACACACATTCTCGCCGCCGCAGTTTTACAGATGTTTCCCGAAGCCAAACTCGGTACCGGACCGGCGACCGAGTATGGATTTTATTACGATTTTCTTTTGCCGCGTCCGCTCATCCCCGAAGATCTGCCGATCTTACAGGAAAAGATGACCGCCATCACCAAAAAGCAGATCCCCTTTGAATACTACGAAGAGCCGGTCGCTGAGGCAAAACGTTTCCTCAAGTCCATCGGGCAGGATTTTAAAGTCGAACTTGTGGAAAAGTTTGAAAAAAACGAAGGCGTCCAAAAAGTCTCCTTTTACAAAAACGGAGAGGTGTTTGTCGATCTGTGCGAAGGTCCGCACGTGGAGCATACCGGACAAGTCGGCGCATTCAAGCTCACCCATTTTGCCGGAGCGTATTGGCAAGGCGATGCCGAACGCGACCAGATGACACGCATTTACGGACTTTGCTTTGCGAGTGACAAAGAGCTGAGGCAGCACGAAGCGATGCTCGAAGAAGCGAAAAAGCGCGATCACCGGAAACTCGGAAAAGAACTCGAACTCTTTACCTTTGACGAAGAAGTCGGTCCGGGGTTGCCGCTGTGGCTTCCGAAAGGCGCGGTACTTGTCGAAGAACTCGAACGCCTCGCGAAAAGCATGGAAGCAAGATATGGCTACGATCGCGTCCGCTCCCCGCACATCGCCAAAGAAGCGCTCTATCTCCGTTCCGGTCATCTGCCGTATTACGCCGATGGCATGTTTCCGCCGATGGAACTCGACAACGAAAAGTATTACCTAAAGGCGATGAACTGTCCGCATCATCACAAGATCTATGCCGCAACTCCCAAAAGTTATCGCGATCTCCCGATCCGTTTGGCGGAATACGGTCATTGCTATCGCTACGAAGATTCCGGCACGCTGTTCGGTTTGATGCGTGTCCGTTCGCTCTGCATGAATGACGCGCATATTTATTGCACCGAAGAGCAATTCGAGCCGGAGTTTCAAAAAGTGATCGAAATGTATCTCGAATATTTCAAGATCTTCGGTATCGAAAAATACCAGATGCGACTCTCCAAACATTCCAAAGAAGGACTCGGCAAAAAATACGTCGACGAACCGGAACTCTGGATCAAGACCGAAGACCAAGTGCGCAAGGCACTTCAGGATATGCAAGTGCCCTTTGTCGAAGCGGAGGACGAAGCCGCATTTTATGGCCCCAAGATCGATGTCCAGATCTGGTCGGCGATCGGGCGCGAATTTACCCTCGCCACCAATCAGTTGGATTTTGCCGTCCCGAAGCGCTTCGATCTCACCTATGTCGATACCGACGGCGAAGAAAAGACGCCGATCTGTATCCATCGCGCCCCGCTCAGCACACACGAGCGGATGATCGGCTTTTTGATCGAGCACTATGCCGGCGCGTTTCCGTTTTGGCTGGCGCCGATCCAGACAGCGATTTTGCCGGTGTCCGAAGCACAATCCGAATATGCGGAGTCTGTTTATAAAGAACTGAAACAAGCCGGAGTGCGAGTGCAGCTAAGTGCGCCGGACGAAACACTCGGCAAGCGCATCCGCGAAGGACAAATGCAAAAGATCCCGTATCTGCTCGTGGTCGGCGAAAAAGAAGCGGCAGAAAAGACTATTACCGTACGCAAATACGGCGAAAAAGCGCAAGAGACGATGAACGTGGGAGAGTTTTTGGAAAAGACGGAAGTGTGATTTTTATTCGCCAGATTGAAGTCGCCAGTCACAAGATTTAAGATTCCCGACTCCTCACCAAATCACATGCCTTTGTCGGGAATGACGAGGCTCTTTGGGTGTGGTTGGTGTCAGAGCAACTCTGCCGACTTCTTCCTTATGTCTTACAACTTATAACTTACAACTTGCGACTGACATCACGGCAGGAACCGGCTTGCAGCCGGTTTCATTCGTTTTGTCAGAACATCAGGTTGCTCACCAATCACAATACAGAAGAAACGGTCTGCAAGACCGTTCCAGCAAAAGGGTCTATTTAGCTCTGGATTATTGACAGCTTTAAATATTTTGTTTTAGAGTAAAATATAGTTTAATTATTTATGACAATTGGTCCAGAAAACCCGCAACAATTTATATGTAATCCTCCCATCCCATTGCATGATACAAACAGCATTGAAAGAATGCTTGCTAAAATAACAGAAGAATTTAGGATAACAATTGCTCGCAACCCAATCGAATCGATGTCTTCACCGCCAACTGAGCGCATACAAGATAGTGTTCGAGAGCTAAATGGGCGTGGAGCTGATGAGCGCGAGCTGCAACATGCTTTCAAAAGAATTACTCAAAAATATATCACAGCAATTAAAAAAGAAGTTTTTAGCATTGGCGCACTATATTTCGGTGTACAATCCTTAGCTGAAACATTCACTGCTAGTGGTAATATTCAGGATTATGTCAAATGTATTATTGCAGCATCTTTTGCATTATATGTTGATAGAGTAAGTATCAACAAA
>CAZYXI010000148.1:0-3495 GCA_964651215.1 uncultured Candidatus Peribacteria bacterium | reverse complement strand
TCAATATTAGCCGGAACGTGTGAAGCAAGGCATAGCCCCGTTCCGACGGCAGTTGGAAATCTCATTCACTCAGTACCAACATCTTCTTCGCTCCTTCGCGGATCGTCGCTTTGTTGCCCGTCCAGTCATGGATCACGCTCACGAGTGATGCTTGATCATAGCGAAATCCCGCCCCTCGCCGCGTCCCCGGATCATTGGTGATAAAGTCACTTCCTTCGTACCCCGTGATGACAAGCATATGATACGGCGGTCCGTCACCGCTAAAATACGGATTGCCGAGGAGCTGACCGGCAGCCGGAATGATCACCGGATAACCGGCGGCAAGTAAGGCTTTGATGTTCGAGATGGTGACCGCATCTTCGCCATAGACTTTGGCGCGAAGGTCATAAAACTCTTCCGCGGCGATGGCGGTCTCTGCGGTGGTGGTGTCGATCGGGTAGCCCAATCGGATGACTTCGGTGGTAAAGGCTTCGATCGCCGCGGTTGCCGATTGGGGCGAAAGACTGCCGCCGCGCAAAAACCGCTCGACCATGATCACCGATGCTTCTTCGCACGACTCGTCAAAAGGCGGATCCCAATTGCCGGTCGGCGCCTGAGGCGTAAAGGGGACATCGAGTACGACTTTATCGGGAAGATCGTTTGTGGAAACAGAGGCAAGCGGATCGAACGATGTGGTCGGTGGGTCTGTGTTCGGAGATGGAATATCAGCGACTTCAGAGGTTTGCGGCGTTGGAGAAAAGGAATTGGAATCTGTCGAAGCAAGATCCGATGGCGAGGAAGAAGCGATCGGTTCTGCTACAGGTGAAATCGTACTGGTCGGACTGTCCGCAGAAATCGTGGCGGAAAAAGCGGGACTCGCGCTCGGCGAATTCTGTGGACGCGTGCCAAAAAAGACTTCGTTGTCGTCCGTGGTACACCTTGGGAGCTGATCGCCCGTCACGGCAAAACCGGCATCGACACATTCTTCAAAACTGTTGATGGAATCGAAATCGAGAAGGGCGAAGAGCCGATCTTTTTCCGGTGTCGGCAAAAAGGCGAAAGCGGTCACCGCCAAGGCGATCACGAGCGTACCGGTGATAAGCGTGGTTTTCATGGGAAGCTAAATGCATGCCAATTGTGGCGATCGACATGCAAAAAGCAACACAAAATGTTCTTTTCGAATAGCAAGACAAAAAGCCGATTTGGCGGTTGCGAGCGGTGGGGGAAATTTGTAGAATGCGATGGAAACATTTTGAACAAATCGCATGCCCGAGAGGATTTTTGAATTTCGCTGGAAAGACGAACACACTCCGTATTTTCGGACGATCGAAGGACATGGTCTTGCCGAACACCTGCTTCCGATCGGAGAGCAGATCTCGCTTGAGATCGTGGATGATACCGTCTGCACCGGCTACGAAAAAGGCGGCGAATGGCATCCGTGTCCCACCATCGCCAAAGGCGTACGCAAATGCGAAGAATGCAAACGCCAAGAAGGCATGCCGATCGCGCAATATTGCGACGGTTTCAATACCGCCATGTTTTCCGGAGAAGAACTCGAAACTCTCAACACGCCGCATTATGTCTACTTTGCCATGTTCGATACCGGCCTCGTCAAAGTCGGTGTCAGCGGCTCGTCGCGTGGCTATTTGCGCCAGATCGAACAGGGCACGCATTTTGCTTTGATCATCGCCGATGGCATGTGGGGCGTGCCCGCGCGTCAGATGGAGACCACCATCCGCCGCGCCGGCGTAATCGACAAGATCCAGGCATCGCAAAAAAAAGACTTCGTTTTTCCGCATATCACACCCGAAGTCGGCAAAACCGAACTCCTCGCCTTGATGGAGCGACATCTTCCCTCGGTATTGGCGCTCTATCCACAGTTTGAGCAGTTCGTCAAAACGCCGCCGGAGTTTTTGGAATTTGCTCCGTACTATCACCTGCAAGAAGCGCTCAGCATCCAAAAGCCGCTCCACGATCCGATGCTCGAAGTAAACGAATCGGTCTCCGGCAGACTTGTCGCCGTCAAAGGTCCGTTTTTGATCATCGAAACAGACAGCGAAAAAGTGCTCCTCGATGCCAAACGCCTCAAAGGCATGAAGATCGATTTCGCCCCAAAACCGGTCGGACTCAAAAAAGAAGAAGCGTTTCAGGGCGCCTTGTTTTAGAATGATCTCCTTGCTCCTCGACAAAATGAAGCAATTCTCCTTTCCCGGATTCAAGAATTATTTCTTCTGCTCCATGGATCACCGTAGCAAACCCTGCGCCTGATATCCGCTCTTTGTTGACTGTTTTTTGAAATTCTATGTTCACCGGAATCGTCGAAACGACGGCAGAGGTTTTGACCCGCACAGAAGGCGGCTTTGTTTTGCAAAGACCGGCACTTTTCGATTCACTCCACGTCGGTCAATCGATCGCCTGCAACGGTACATGCCTGACTCTGACGGCGTTTGACGAAGAGACGATGGCATTCGATATCGTGCCCGAGACATTTGCTCGCACCAATCTCGATACTGCCAACGTGATCAATCTCGAACGCGCACTCGCAGCGAGCGGAAGATTTGAGGGGCATGTGGTGCTCGGGCATATCGACACAACTGCCGAACTGCTCGAAAACAAGCCGGAGGGAGCGGGGCGGCGATTCAAATTTTCGTTGCCGGAGACGATCGCCGATTTTGCCGTTGCCAAAGGTTCGATCACGGTAAACGGAGTTTCTCTGACGATCGCGGCGTGTGGAACAGCCGATTTTGAAATCGCCGTGATCCCGACCACACTCCAGCTGACAAATCTCGGCAAACTGGAGATCGGTGACCGGGTCAATCTCGAAGCGGATTATTTTGCCAAACTGTTGCGCAAATGGCATTCGTAAACCATCCTTTCTTTTGGCTCACCAAGCGGACTGCGTACGATACGTTTGCCGCGGAGTTTTCGGAAACACGCGATCATCTCTGGGAGGAATCAGAGATATTTCGTGCATTGATCGCGTCCGAGGCGGAAGTGCTCGATGCCGGCTGTGGCAACGGCAGGAACATTGCGCTCTTTGAGTCTGCCGGAGCGCGCGTCACCGCCATCGATACCTCCGAAAAACTTTTGGATATTGCGGAGGAGCGCAATCCTCATGCAACGATCCTTCATGGCAAACTCGAAAACCTCCCGTGCAAACATGCGACCTTCGATGCGGTCTTTGCCATTGCCAGTCTCCATCATCTTCCCGATCATCGTGCGCGTCAGAAGGCATTTTGCGAGGCGCTGCGCGTTTTGAAGCCAAATGGCATCTTCGCCGGCAGTGTCTGGAATCTGCAACAAGAACGCTTTGCAAAGGAGCGGGCATCCGCCCGCAAGCGCAGTCAGTTCTTCCCGTGGTGGTCGGCGGAAGATCTCGTGATCCCCTGGGGAAAGCGCAAACTCCCCCGCTTCTATCACGCGTTTTCTCCGGAATCGTTGCAGCAGTATTTACAAACTGCCGGCTTTGCCGATATCGAGATTTTTGCGGTCGTGAACAAGACAAAAGCCGCTCCC
>CAZYXI010000147.1:0-3513 GCA_964651215.1 uncultured Candidatus Peribacteria bacterium | reverse complement strand
AGTTGCGCGTCGATATCAAGCGGTCTGCACGCCGGATATTTTTGTCTTTGATAAAGAGCGCACCCTCGTCTATCACGGACGTATCGATGACAACTGGCAGAACGAGTCGGCGGTCACCAAAGAAGAGTTGCGCCTTGCCCTCGATGCCGCCCTTGTCGGCAACAAGATCCCGCCCTCAGAACAGATTCCGAGTATGGGCTGCAATATCAAGTGGAAAGAAGGCTGATGAGAAAAAACTTTATCAGAGAGGATATATTCCCGCGCTCGTCCAAGTCTTGTTCCATCGTGAGTGCAACGAGGAGGTGGAGTATTTGAATATCTGTGAAAAGGCTGACTTGGACGTACCGATACAATTCAGATGAAGCTGCCGGCAAGCACTTCCGTGATGTTCTCTTTAAGATCTTTGCACAAACAAGACTTGGACGAGCTGCAGGAGCAGATTCACAAAGTGTGAGTGGTACAATTTCACCGCCCAAAGCGCCACGCGCTGACAAGCACGAGCCCGATATTGGCAAGCGCCAAAGCGATATAAAACGCCGTCTCACCGGAAACAAGCGGACTTTGGACAAAGATCGTCTGCAAGGCAAACAGCAACAGCGCCACACATGCACCAAATCCCCATTGCCACAGGTGGTCATCGGGAGAGGTTTTGGGATCGGTGAGAACAAACGCGGCAAACAAATACAAAAACGGACTCGTGCTAAAAAATGTGCCGACCCCGACACTTCCGTCACGGAAGAAGATGAGGAACGCCGCAGCAAGAAAGAAAGCGGTGATCACGGTGGTGCGGTCCCATTTTGGCAGCCCCCAAAAAATCCATACTGCAAGTAGCAACGCCACCCACGAGACCGAAATCCCACCTACTACAAACAATTGGTCAAAGGTCAGTCGAGTGGCAAACGCATCTATCGCAACACCGGGGATGAAGTTGCTGACAAAAATTCCAAACAAGATTCCAAGTACTGCGGGATTAACGATCGGGCGGCCGGCGACTTCAAGAAAATACTTACTCGTGACCGCAACCGCGACAATCGCAAACAACAACGCGGTCTGCAGCGAAAATGTCCAAGTCGTTGCGAGTGGTTCGATCAAAAGAAAAAGGAGTGCCAAGGTAATAAAGAGCGCTTCGGGAGCTTTTTTGACACCGGTCAAAAACCGCAAAGCGACAAACAAGACGATGCCAAAACCGAAGATCTCCGCAAAATGGATCACTTCTGCCGGCACGAAGCGGCCGTCCTGCAAAAGGACGAGGAGGAGCAGTCCGCACAGCACACCGATCGCTTGCCAGATCGGTGCAAAAATCAGGGGAATACGAAAGCGCATGTTGTTTTGAAAAAGCAAAATCGGTATAGTGACCGTGTTTCTCGTCAGAGTATGAACAAAAAACTCCTTCTTGTCACCTGCTCGCTCATCAGTGGCGCAGGGCTCTCGGCTTGCGGTGAGAGTCCGACTCCCGCTGCGGATATTCCGACACCGACAGCTTTTCCAACTCCTTCTATTTGGGAAATTCCGGAGGTTTCCGCATCGGCGACTCCGAGCGTAACCAATAGTCCGAGTCTTTCGGATACGATTCCCGAAGACGAGATGGTGGAAATGATCGATAGCCTCTGGGGTGTCGGTGGCAATAATGACGACGACGAAGAAGAGCAGGATCTCGATGCGGAAGCCAGTCCGACGGCATCGCCTTCACCATCTCCTTCACCATCGCCATCACCGACACTCGCTTCGCCAAGCCCGACAGAAGTCGAAGAGCCATCGCCATCACTTGCTCCGGTCAGTTATAGAAACGGCACCTATCGCGCGACCGGCGGATATCGCAGCCCTGCCGGCAACGAGACGATCGAAGTCGAACTGGTCATTCAAAATGGCGAGATCATCAACGTCAGGATCACGCCCCAGGCGCGTCACGAGACAAGTCTCCGCATGCAAGAGCAATTCGCCGATGGTATCGGACTGGTCGTGATCGGACGACAACTTTCGGAACTGGAAGAATTTGACAGTGTCAACGGCAGCTCACTTGCTCCGGAAGGCTTTGATCGTGCCCTTCGCAAAATCCGTGATGAAGCGGCGATTTGAACAAGCCCGTGAACTGCTCGGAAGTCGCATTCGAATACTCGTCTGTGCCGAGACAACGGACCAAGATTCCGCGCTTGCAGCGATCGACGCCGCTTTTGCCGAATGCGAACGGATCGAACACGCTTTTTCGCGCTTTCTTCCGGACAGCGAAATCTCACGACTCAACCAGCGGATCGGTGAAGCGGTAGAGATTTCGGAAGAACTGTTTCTGCTGCTACGATTTTGCGAGCAGATCAAACAGGTCACCGGCGGCGCATTCGATATTTCGGTGCAGAGTATCTTGGAAGGCTGGGGCTACGATCCGCAGTATTCTTTGCAAGAGAAAAGCGAAGGACAAACCGGCACTTTTGTCCTTGATGAAAAAAGCCGCACCGTCAGACTTTCCGCACCGATCGACCTGGGAGCCATCGGCAAAGGGTACGCTCTCGATCGCATGCTCCCTTGTTTTGAAGGATTCCCCGATCTCATGCTTGATGCCGGTGGCGATCTCTATGCTCGAGGAACGGACGAAAACGGAAGTTCTTGGAAAATTGTTTTCGAACATCCGACAGATGTGCGACAAGGTATTGGCGAAGTTGTTGTTGATGGTTTCTTTTGCGCCGCCAGTAGCCCGAGTCGGCGCAAATGGCGCGACCGCCATCATCTTGTCCATCCCCAGACAAAACAGCCGGCACACAACATGCTGATGACCTACATACAAGCGCAACAAGGGATCATCGCCGATGCGCTTTCGACCGCGCTGTTTGTACTGGGCTGGGAAAACGCGCTCCGGCTGACACCCTCGCTCGAAGTGGAAGCGATGCTGATCGGCAAAAACGGGAAGATCGTGCGTAGCAAAGGCTTTAGGGGCGAGCTCTTCTCTGCAGAATGATCAGACTCAAAAGCGCGCTGCAAAATGCTCGAGCATCAGCTTTGCCGACAAAACACGTCGCTCTTTTGCCAATGCTTCGCCGGTTTTGCCCCATTCGCTTGCCGCCAATTTTGCCGCTGCAAATGGGTCGTAGCCTTGGGCAAGCAGTCCGCCGCAAAGACCGGCAAGACTGTCACCGGTACCACCGACCGCCATTTGCGGACAGCCGCTCTTGTTGAGAAAGATTTCTTGCGGTCTGGCGATGATGTCCTGCGCCCCTTTTTTCAGTATTGTGATTCCGAAAAAATCCGCCGTTTTTTGGACATTCGCTTCGGTATCCCGAAGTCCCGTCATCCGCTCAAATTCCCCGCCATGCGGAGTCAAGAGGACATTCTCGCGCCGTTTGACGAGATCGAGCATCGGTCGGAAGAGAGCACCGGCATCGAGCACAAGCTTGCCGCGATAGGCGCGGACAAAGGTTTCGACTGCGCCAAAATCGTCCTGTAACAAACCGCAGCCGATCACCACCGCGTCCGCCCACTCCGTTGCGATTTCTGCGATCTGCTCGGCATCTCCGTGAGAAAAAT
>CAZYXI010000146.1:0-3525 GCA_964651215.1 uncultured Candidatus Peribacteria bacterium | reverse complement strand
CAAGATCGAAATCGGTCTCGCGCGCGGCAAGAAGCAGTACGACAAACGCGCGAGCATCAAAAAGCGCGATGAAGAGCGACGTATCGCCGGCAAACTCAGGAAGTATTGAGTGATATGTCGGGAAAAATTCGATGCAATGGAAGAAGTCCCAAGCAGCGTTTTTTCCTAGACAGCACAAATGCAAAGTTTTTACCGTTCTTCTTAGGGAAGGCTTTTGTGCGGAGCTTCCCCCTCTTTTGGAAAGAGGGGGATTACAGGGGGAGTTCATTCCGGCAAGAAAAAAATTCCATTCCCACAATTTTGACCCCCCTCCGCAAATTCATTTGACAGCCTGCGAAGCTTTTGCGAAACTTACACGGAATTTTTTGCTGCGTATGGCACATAAGAAAGCGGGTGGATCCACCCGAAACGGACGCGATTCGAACGCTCAGCGTTTGGGCGTAAAAAAATTCGGTGGAGAAAAACTCACCGCCGGAAGCATTATCGTGCGCCAGCGCGGCAGCAAAATGATCCCCGGCGACAATGTCCGCCTTGGCAAAGATTTCACTTTGTTTGCGACTGCAGATGGTACTGTCAAATATTCCGAAGTCGCCAAGCGCAAATTTAACGGGCAAGTCCACAAAAAACGTGTTGTTTCGGTAGTCGCAGTTTGATGCAGGGGAAGATCCCCATTTCTGAGATTTTTTGTTCGATTCAAGGAGAAGGGTCACGCACCGGTGTTCCGGCGGTTTTTGTACGCTTGTGGGGTTGCAACCTCAGCTGCAGTTTTTGCGATTCACGTTTTGCTTGGGATCGTACAATCGAAAGCGCAAATTTACTTCCGCTCGAACAAGTCGTTGCAGAGATCGTCAAGCACCAGACCGGCAATCTGATCTTTACCGGAGGCGAGCCGATGCTTCATCAGCAAGCGATCCGCAATATTTGCGAACGGGTGCAGCCGGCATTTGTCGAAATCGAAACCAATGGCACGATCGCGAGCGAAATCGACGATGTGGTCGGGCAATTCAATGTTTCGCCCAAATTCGATTTTCCGAACCCGATCGTGATCAAACCGAGTGTGCGGACGATCTTCAAGTTTGTCATCCGCGATCAGGCAGATGTCGACAAAATGGACCACTTTTGCGAGACTCATGCTGTGCCGTTTGCGCAGGTATGGCTGCAGCCGGAGGGTATTACCAGGCAGCAGATCCTTGCCAAGATCGACTTTGTCATCGCTGCCGCGGTAGCGCGAGGCGCACAGGTTTCTCCTCGCATGCATATTCTTCTGTGGAATGACAAACGCGCGGTCTAAGATCATCGGCATTTGCTTTCTCCTCATTCTGAGCGGATGTGTTTCAAACGAGCCGCGTGTGCAGCGCGTCGCGGAAAAATGTCTGACAGCGGAAACAACGATCGTCGCTTCCACACCGCAGATCGCCGGTGACACCGTCCACAAGATTTCGACCATAGCAAAGGGCGTGTATATTGCCGAATTCCAAGTCCTGACGGTGGCGCATGCCGTGCCAAAATCAGCTTCTGCCGATGGCTTTTCCCAACGCAAGCGCGATGAAGACAATCATCTTTTGTTGCTCGATGCGGATACATGTGGCTTGCCGCTGCCGATCGCTTCTGATCCTCTCCGACAAGACGCCGCCGTGTTTGATTGCACGACAAGCGAAAGCTACGGAAATGTGACCGGCTTCGAGGCTATGGCGGTCGCCGATTCGCCGCTTTCGTCATTCGCCGTGATGCTTCGTGATCTCGCGATCGTCCCGGGAGATTTTGCAATCGGGGATTCGGGAAAACCGTTTTGTAATGCCAATGGCGAGTTGATCGCCCTCCTCGTTTCCGTGCGCGAAGATGCGGCACTTCTGATCAACACCGAAGCCATCCGGGCATTTTTGAATTGACTTTCCCTGCACAAAGACGCAGAATGCTACGGCTTTCTTTCGTGAGAAGTCGCGATTTGAAAGCAGTTCCTTACAAATGTGGGCGAGTGGTGAAATTGGTAGACACGCAAGGTTGAGGGCCTTGTGAACATAACTTGTTCGTGGAGGTTCAAGTCCTCTCTCGCCCACCATTTCAGTTTTTGCTATGTTTTTTTGCAAAGCACACGGTTTTTTGGTGTTTTTTCCTCATCAAAAGTCGAATAAAAGTCAATAATTACAATTCTTCCTCCATTATCTGTAATCATGTTTCAAAAAATGTTTATCGATGTATTTGACAAAATCTGTATTTCGATTCAATAATACATCTGGAATAATAAAAAGTGAGACTTCGAATACTGCATCTTTGATGGTATTCCAAAGCGGTTACTGATACGGACTTGCCCGGAGAATCTATGGGAAAGTGCTGTGGGTTCTTTTTTCTCCTTTGATCAGTGGCCGATTTTCTTGCTTTTTCGCTTTTCGATCATGGATGGAACATCTTATCCACTTGAAGTGACAACTTCTAAGCAGACATCCAAACCGACAGATACTTTAGGATTCTACCCATGGCATCAGTTAGCAGCGGATATTCATTTTTATCCACCAGTCCAAATTCAAAGTAATTTAGCTGCTGCGACGGATGGTCGCGTACAAATCTCAGATGCAGAATTGGCACAACAAGAGCAACGCTGCCCTAGAGGAGTTGTTCAGGAAACGCTTGATAAGATCCGGCTTTTTACCGAACTTACTAAGCCGGATTACTCGAAACTTGCTTCGTTCAGACCAATCCCATCTGCACTCCAATTGCCGTCACGATTTACGATTGATGGCAAAGTAAAAAAAATCTCACTTGCAACAATCCAAGAAATCATCAAAATTGCAGGTAAAGAACTCATAATCACCGATTGCATTCCGGATAAGTACAGATTCTATTCGACATCTTTAAGGAGATTGATCGTCACAACCGCTACGGATATTCAGCATTCCCAATGTCAGGGCTTTTACGAGCAGCGAGCATTGGTCGAAGATTGGCTGGGAGGGAAGTTTGATTACGGACTCTCTGCGCTGTTGGCAGATTTGCTCCGCTCGGTAATCGACAAAGAAGGTAATCCATTCCGTGATCGAACGACGGTACCGGCGATCCTGGATTATGACGGTGATCAACTCGTCTGTCGCGGTAATAGGGAAGGAAATGTTACAATTAATATCGAATCGATAACGTACGCCGGCGGCAGCACTGGCGATTCGATGATTGTTACCGAGAAAGGTGGTATCGGAAAAGACAATCAATTTGTTAATCTTCAAAAAAATGACTCTCGGACAAAAGCTCGAAATCGATTGGGATAATAAAGTTGCGGTCGTTGCGACTTTCGATGGATCGATGACGAGTTCACATCCATTCGCGAATCTGCGTCACTATCTGGAGGAAATGAAGAATGAGCCGGGTTTCGAAATTCAAAAAAGTCGCGAGCGGATTTTTGACTTGATTTCCGGAGAGGTGGATTTGACGGCGACAGACATTCGCGAAATTTTGGTGGCGAAGAGGTTATTAGCATTTTGAATGTCGAATCTTGGATCGTGTTTGCACGCAGAACGATTAGCACAAAAACCGTTTATG
>CAZYXI010000145.1:0-3526 GCA_964651215.1 uncultured Candidatus Peribacteria bacterium | reverse complement strand
AGTTTCTATGTCTTTCTCGTAGCAGTCTGATATCAAGGATGGTGATTACGAAAAGAAAACAAGTGTTAGCACCAGAATAGCAAAACTCGCTCAGGAATAAAATTCCCATTTTTCCGCTTGATGCTTTTGCCATTTTGTTTTTTGCAAAAATCCAGTTGACAGCAGGCACGGAGATTCGGCAAGATGCTCTGGCACTTTTGAATATGGGTGCGTTTTAAGAGGCTTCTCTCTCGCTTTACTCATGCTTACTCCAAAAAAGCTCAAATATCGGAAAGTCCATCGCGGTCGCGGCACCTTGCGCGGGATCGCGCAAACCGGACACACATTGGCTTTCGGGAGCTTTGGACTGAAGGCGATCGATCGAGGCGAGCTTACCAGTCGTCAGATCGAGTCGGCACGTCGCGCGATCAACCGCTACCTCAAGCGTCAAGGAAAGCTCTGGATCCGCATCTTCCCTCACAAGCCGGTTACGCAAAAAGCGGCGGAAGTACCGATGGGATCGGGAAAAGGTTCTGTCGAATTCTACGTCTTCCCCACGGTTCCGGGCAAAGTCCTCTTCGAACTCGAAGGAGTCGGTGAGACTGTGGCACGCGAAGCATTCCGTCTCGCTTCCCACAAACTCCCGCTCAAGACCAAATTTATCTCAAAAGAATTTTAATCTCCATGAGCACCTATCAAGAATTGTTGGCGATGAAACAAAGCGAGCTGCAGAAAAAATATGCAGATGCGACTCGCAAAGTACTTGAGGTCAAATTGCATATTGCCGCCGGTCAAGAGCGCAATACTTCCAAGCTGCGCAAAGCAAAAAAAGAAGTCGCCCGCATCCTGACCGCGATGAACCAACAACAACTCCAATCTTTTGTTTCCAAATGAGAGCGAAAAAAGGCACCGTCGTCAGCAAATCGGGCGACAAATCGATCGTTGTCGAAGTCCACACGTATGTGATGCATCCGAAATACAACAAGCGTTTTCGCCGCTCCAAAAAATTCCACGCTCACGATGAATCCAATTCGAAGAATGTCGGAGATGAAGTCTTTATCGTCGAAACCCGTCCGCTCTCCAAACTCAAACGCTGGAGACTTGCAAACGAGCAAGAAATTTCTGAATTGAGCTAAATATGATCCAAGTCCAAACCATACTGGCAGTAGCCGACAATACCGGTGCCAAAGAAGTGATGTGTATCAAAGTCCTTGGCGGAAGCAAACGCCGTTACGCACAGATCGGTGACACGATCGTGGTCGCCGTCAAAAACGCGACTCCCAAAGGGATCGTCAAAAAAAAGTCCGTCCAAAAAGCCGTCGTCGTCCGCCAAAAGCGTGATGTCCGTCGCCGTGACGGTTCTGTGATCCGTTTTGACGAAAACGCCGTTGTGATCGTAAACAATGATGGCATTCCGCGCGGCACGCGTGTTTTTGGACCGGTTGCGCGTGAACTGCGCAACAAAGGCTTTCAAAAGATCGTTTCGCAAGCTCCGGACGTTCTCTGATCCGGTTCCTCCAAAAATGCACATGACGAAGAAACGCATCCCGATGCCGATTTCTTTTTTTCCGAGTATGCGATTCAAACTTGAAGACGCGCACATCGTCAATCTGCCCGGGTTCGATGCTTTTTTGTACAATTCAAAATCAGAATTCCCTCCTTGCAGCATGGTGTTTGTCGATTGTCACAGCAGTCATGCCCGCGTAATGGTCAAAGCAAGTCATCGTATCTATTTCGTTATCGAAGGCGAAGGGGGATTTGTGCTCGAGGGTCGGCGTTATGACGTCTCTCAACATGACGTGATCGTCATTAAACCGCAGACTGCATACGAATATTCCGGTCGAATGAAATTGTTCGAAGTCAACTTTCCGGCGACCGACGCAAGTGATGAGGTCGCGCTCGATCCGCAGGAATAATTTCGTCCAGAAAAACATTTGACAATCGATAACGCCTTTCGGCAAAATGCCTTGGCGATTTTGTATTCATGAAAATCAAGAAAGGCGACACCGTTGCCATTATCACCGGCAAAGACAAGGGCAAAAAAGGCACCGTCATCCGAGCGATCCCTTCCGAAGGGAAGATCGTCGTCGAAAAAGTCGGTCTCATCACCCGCCACCAAAAAGAACGCGGCAAGCAGCCGGGTGGCAGGATCCAATACGAAGCACCGATCGATGCCTCTAATGTCAAAGTGATCTGCCCGGAAACCGGCAAAAGCTCACGCGTGGGCTATCAAGTCGGAAAGGACGGCAAAAAATACCGCGTCGCCAAAACATCCGGTGTCAACATCGAAAAGACCTTTACGAAATCTTCCTAAAACCATGTCATTCAAGACCGACTATCGGCAGACATTCCAACCGAATCTTCGCAAGAAGATCGGTGATCGCAATGTCCACGCTTTGCCAAAGCTCGAAAAGATCACCATCAATGCCGGTATCGGCACGTATCTGAAGGGCGAAAAGGACGCATCCTCAGTCATCGACGGAATTACTCGCATCACGAGCCAGCGTCCCGTGGTCAAGAAAGCGCGCATGTCGATCTCCAATTTCAAACTCCGCGAGGGAATGCCGGTAGGTGTGATGGTGACATTGCGCGGTGATCGCATGTATGACTTTTTGGAAAGACTCATCAAGATCGTCTTTCCCCGTATCCGCGACTTCCGCGGCTTTTCTGCAAAGTCATTCGACGGCAAGGGGAACTATTCTCTCGGCATCAAGGACCATTTGATCTTTCCCGAGATCCCGACCGACCAAGTCATCAAACCATTCGGTCTGCAGATCACCATTACAACGACAGCAAAAAACGACCAAGAAGCAAAAATGCTTCTCGATGAATTCGGCTTTCCTTTTCGAACCGTATAAATGGCTAAAAAATCTATGATCATCAAGGCTGCTCGCAAACGAGACCGTGTTACACGAGCAAGAGTAGAAGGACGCAGTCCCAAAATGGCGACACGTGCATACAACTGTTGTCAAAAGTGCGGACGCACCCGATCATATTTCCGTTTCTTCGGTCTTTGCCGGATTTGCCTCCGAGAATGCGCCCGCAATGGCGTGATCCCGGGATTGCGTAAATCGAGCTGGTAATTTTTCCTTTTCTTCCTTATGTACTCAGATCCGATTGCAGATTTATTGACGCGCATCCGCAATGCAAACCGTGCCGGCAAAGGAACGGTCACGATCCCATATTCCAAGATCAAGGAAGAAGTCGCCAAAATCCTCGAACAACAAAGCATAATCGAAAAAACTCGTATCGACCGAACGAACAAATTCCCCGAGATCATCATCACGTTCAAACCGGATAATCCCACTCTCAATCTCAGACGTGTCAGCAAGCCGGGTCAACGTGTTTATATCAAAGCCGCAGACATCAAACCGGTCCGCAACGGATTCGGCGTCGCTGTCATCAGTACAAGTGGCGGACTTTTGACCGGAGAAGATGCAAAGGTCAAGGGAGTCGGCGGAGAATACATCTGCGATATTTACTGATTTTTAAACTACCCATGTCACGAATTGGAAAATGGCCGGTGCAGATCCCAAGCGGAGTCGAT
>CAZYXI010000144.1:0-3563 GCA_964651215.1 uncultured Candidatus Peribacteria bacterium | reverse complement strand
AGATGGTCTTGCTCCGTCCTTCGACCTTCATGCTGCAGACACCGGCGGCGATCAGATCTTGCAAATATTCGAGTAAGCACAAGTCGCGTGCGTTCATAATATACGAACCGTACTGGTCTTCGTCGATTTCCATCATTTGCCCGGGGCGCTCTTCTTCTTCCAGATAAAATTTTCCATCGAGAGGCACATATTCCTCGATTTCGCCATTCGGTGCTTCTTTGCCTTCGTGGAGTTTGTACTTCCAGCGACACGAATGCGAGCATGTGCCCTGATTGGCATCACGATAACTGAAGTAATTCGAAAGCAGACACCGTCCCGAATACGCCATACAGATCGCGCCATGGACAAACGCTTCGATCTCGAGTCCCGGATTTTTTTCGACGATTTCGCCGATTTCTTTGAGCGACAACTCGCGTGACAAGATAATCCGCTCGACCCCTTGTTTGTGCCAAAACTGCGCACTCGCCCAGTTGACGTTGTTTGCTTGCACGGAAAGATGGATCACCGCCTCGGGAAAATGCTCTTGCGTGAGCATGATCAGTCCCGGATCCGCCATGATAAAAGCGTCGGGCTTTAGCGCGACCATTTGTTCCATTGCGCGCATAAAGTGAGGAATCTTGACATTATGCGGAAAAATGTTCGTCGTGAAATAGATCTTCTTTCCGCGAGCGTGGCAATACTCTGTCGCGTCTTTAAGAAAACCGACGGAAAATTGGTTTTCGCGCGCACGCAGCGAATATGCCGGCGCACCGGCATAAACGGCATCCGCGCCATATGCAAGCGCAAATTTGAGTTTTTCCATATTACCGGCAGGCATAAGCAGTTCGGGCATTATTAGGATCAAATAGCAAATAACAGAGAACAGTTAACAATTAACGGGCGTCAAATATCAAGTATATTTATCATAACCACAGACTATTGTTTGAAAATTCTTGTATGCCACATGATTTTACTCACATCTATTTGTATCAGAAAGTGTTTGCATTGCTTTCCATAGTATTGCGCCGATTTCATCTCCAAGCTCAATGACGCAGGAACCGGGTTGCAGCCGGTTTCATAACATTTGGTGATTTATCAGTCCGGAGAATTTACCGATTCCCAGAGAAAATCGTGTTTTCGGATTTAGATTCGAATTTTCCATACAACAAAACGGAAAGAATCGGCTTGCAGCCGATTCCAGCAACAAGAAATACAGTAAATGTTTCGGAGCCGGTGCCTGCTCGTCCAAGTCTTGTTCCATCATGAGTACAAATAGGATATTAGGTTGTTGATATGTGTAAACCGAAGGCTGATTTGGACGTTACGAAATAGAGAGATCGAGTTCTGTGCATTCACACGAGAGACGACTTTCATATTATCGATAGATTTGCGACATAATGCGTCCAAGTCTCCCTATAGATACAATCGAATCTCTTCCGTAATTTTCTCTTCATCTTCTTAGCACTAACAAGACTTGGACGAGCTTCAGGAAGTGTTGGCAATTTATCATTCTTAATTTTTAATTTTTCATTCTTCGCCTCCCTGTCTCTCCGCCGCACGGATCGTATTGGCGATAAGGCATGCGATCGTCATCGGACCGACACCACCGGGAACGGGTGTGATGTAACTCGCTTTTTCCGCAACGGCTTCAAAATCGACATCGCCGACAAGTTTGCCGGATTCCAAGCGATTCATGCCGGCATCGACAACGACCGCCCCGGGCTTGACCATATCCGCCGTGATCAAATGCGCGATTCCGACCGCCACGATCAGAATATCAGCGCTAATGGTATGTGCCTTCAAGTCAGCGGTTTTGGAATGACAGGTCGTTACCGTGGCGCTGCGATTGAGGAGCATGGTCGAAATCGGCTTGCCGACGATGTTCGAGCGCCCCACCACCACCGCTTCTTTGCCGGCCGGATTGATCTTGTATTTTTCGAGCAGACGGATGATGCCCGATGGCGTTGCCGGAGCCAAGTCTTCAAAATCTTTGCTGAGAAACATCTTCCCGAGATTGTAGGCATGAAACCCATCGACATCCTTTTTGGGGTCGATGGCGCGGATCACCAACGGTTCGGAAATATGCTTCGGAAGCGGAAGTTGTACGATAAAACCGCTCACTTTCGGATCGGCGTTCAGTTCCGCGATCTTGGCGAGCAGTTCCGCTTCGCTGATCGTTGCCGGATACTCAAAAGATAATGAATTGATACCGGCTCTTTCACAGGCGAGCTTTTTGTTGCGGACATAAATCGCGCTTGCCGGATCATCTCCCACCAAGATCACCGCCAATGTCGGCGAGAGTGAAGCGGCCTTTTGTTGGCATTCGGCAACGATTTCTGCGGCAAGTGCTTTGCCATCAAGGATTTGTGCAGTCATGCAAGCAAAAATATGAAGAAGAAAAAGATCAACCGCGCGACAATTTTGCGGAGACAGTCTCCCAAATCGTCTCTGCCACGGCAGCGATCGGCAATGTCCCGTCGATCAAAAGTTTGTTGTCGGCGGGAATCCGCTCGAAGGCTTGCAAATACGCCTGCGATATTTTGACGAGCAGGTCTTCCTTTTCGAACAGCTCTTGCGCTTCTCCGCGCGAGGCGATACGCTCGATGGCGGTAGCTGCCGGCAGGTCGAGAAGGATCGTCAGATCCGGTTCCAAAAAATATTCGGCAAGATTGGTAAAGAGCGAGCGATCACCACCCACAGTCGCATAGGCGATAGTGCTGAGCGCGTAGCGATCACTGATCACGACTTTGCCCTCTTCGAGCGCCGGCAAAATCGTGTTCTGCAAATGCTCCTGGCGATCGGCAAAAAACATCAGCTGCAAGGCTCGCGAGGAAAAGTGCGTCTTGCCACTGAGCGCACTTCGGATAAATCTGCCGATCTCGCCATCGGTCGGCTCTGCTGTTTGCAAAAAAGGAATATCGTGTCCGGCAAATTTGTCCGCAAGCGTTTTGGCTTGTGTGGTGGTACCGGCGCCGTCGATGCCTTCGAGTAATAAAAAAATCCTCCTTGCGGGAAGGAGGATTTTGGGATCAATTGAATGGAGGAGTTATTCGTTAGGTGCCAGAATCACCCATGGTACTAAATACATATGTAGGAGTTTGTGTCAATGTACTCGAATAAACATTCTGACCAACAAAACTAGACCCATCATGAAAAGTATTAACATTATCCATGCCGACTCCGATTTCCCATCGCACTCCATCGTTGCCACCATCGGTATTTGCCTCCGATTCCCCGTCATCATCGCCTGCATTGCACGCTCCCGTACACCCTTCTTTTGATGTTGCATTACCGGTGTTTTCAAAGTTGGCACTCACTTCGTACTCTTGACCGACGACAAAAGTTGTTGAACTTTGGGCGGCGCCATAGATATAACTAAAGATCGTTGAGTCATCAGTCTGCGGATACTTCGGATCCTCTGGCGGAGCCTGCATATAGCCACTGTCGATAATACCGGCGACCAGCTGATTACTTGCCGGATATTGCGCATTGTCTCCAAAGGCTTGTTCGACAGCCGAGCGTAAAGCAAGAATATCATTTTGACGGATCGAATCACGAGCTTTTTGTTGCGCAGAAGTATAGAC
>CAZYXI010000143.1:0-3583 GCA_964651215.1 uncultured Candidatus Peribacteria bacterium | reverse complement strand
TCCCGAGGCGTCGGGACACTGGTTCAAGTCCAGTATTCATCATTCACATCGAGGGCCCGTAGCTCAGTGGTTAGAGCAGTCGGCTCATAACCGATTGGTCACTGGTTCAAGTCCAGTCGGGCCCACCAATTATGGCATGATAAACAACTGAGTCGATGAACGAAGTAGACTTTTTTGGAACTCCCCCTCGAGTCCCCCTCTTGCGATCAAGAGGGGGAAGCCTCCCGAAACCACACCCATACAACACCTTCGTCCCGGCAAAGTCCTCTGGTGAAAGACTTGTCGGTGACTTGTTTTTGAACTAATTTTTTATACATTAATTTCCCTAAAAAAATATGAGAATATTTTGGCATACCAAAATAATTTTCTGTATGCTGTAAGCAATCATTGTCGTAGGTTTGAAAAATGAAGACCATTTGTTTGGTGGGGAATCCTAATGTCGGCAAAACTACCCTCTTTAACTTGCTTGCGCAACAGCATGCGCAAGTGATCAACGCCTCCGGCACCACGACACGAGCGCACGAAGCGATCGTCAACGCGCCGGATGGAACATCGTGGAAAATCGTGGACATGCCGGGTATCTACTCAAAACACGCGCAAAAAGGCGAAGAGAAATCGGCATGGGCAGTGATTGAAAAATATCGGCAAGATCCGGATGTCGTCTTTGTGCAAGTGATCAATACCGGTCAGTGGCGACATTCGCTGGCGGTGACGCTCGACTTGCAGCAACAAGGAGTGAACCCCATTCTCTTGTTCAACACCAAACACGGCAATGCGGAACTGGGGCAGGATTTTTATCATCAGGTCGAAAGCGAATTTGCTACGGTGGTGCTTTGGGGTGATATCGAAGCTCGTGGCTTTGGAGACTATTTTTGGCAACACATTTCTGAGTCCACACCGCGTCCGCTGCCGCAGCGCGATCGGATGGACGATGGTGAGAAGTTTGCCCTGATCGAAAAACTCTTTGCCAATACCGCGGTCGCGCACAAGGATTCCGGACGATTGGCGTTGCTGCTCGACAGAGTGTTTTTGCATTCGGTGTTTGGCATTATCACGTTTCTCGCCATCATGTGGGTGCTGTTTGAGACGACCTTTGTCCTCGGTGCGATTCCGATGGATTGGATCGATGTTGGCATCAGCTCGTTGCAGACGACACTTCGACAAATCGTCGGAACGGGATTCTGGAGCCGCTTGCTGGTGGATGGACTCTTGACCGGTGTCGGCGGTACGCTCGTGTTTTTGCCGAATATCGTGACTTTGTTCTTTTTGTTATCCCTCTTGCAGCAAAGCGGATATTTGGCACGCACTTCCTATCTTTTTGATGTGTTTTTTAAAAAACTCGGTATTTCCGGCAAAGCTTCGGTGCATCTCTTGATGGGCTTTGGCTGCAATGTCCCCTCGGTAATGGCGACCAGATCACTCGAAAGCAGGAAAGAAAAGATCATTGTCGCCATGATGACGCTGTTTATGAGCTGTAGTGCGCGATTGCCGGTGTATGCTTTGTTGATCTCGGCGTTTATTCCCCTGCCCTTTCAGGGCATCGTGCTCTTTTGCATCTATGCGAGTGGCATCGGCATCGGACTTGTCACCGGTCGCATGATCCATACGCAGTATCAGGGACGACAAAAAACCAGGCTGCTCGAAGTGATGCCGCGACTGATGCTACCCTCGCCGGTCAAAGCCCTGCGATTTGCCGGCTATCGGGGCAAGGTATTTTTGCTAAGGATCGGAAAATTTATCGTGCCGGCAAGTGTGGTATTGTGGCTCATTTTTAGCTTTCCTGCTGCCGCAGTCGAGGATGTGGGTATCGAAGCCTCTTACGGGGCGCAACTCGCGCAAACTGTGCAACCGGTCTTTGCGCCGCTTGGATTCGACTGGCGCATCACCGCCGGCATCTTGTCCGGCCTGAGTGCCAAAGAAGTGATGGTCGCGACTTTTGCCGGACTCTACACAAGCGGGGGTGATGGGGCGGAATTGAGTACCGCGCTGCAAAATTCTGAGAGCTTTACCCTTGCGACCGCGCTTGCGCTCTTGGTGTTTACACTCCTCTACACACCGTGTATTCCGGCACTTGGCGCCGTGCGTGCCGAAATCGGCACCAAGTGGATGTTGTTTGCCGCCGTCTATCCGACTGTGATCGCCTGGATCATGGCGTTGGTGGTGTATCGGATCGCCCTTCTTTTCTAGCTCATGCTGCTTGGTGACACAGCTGCCGGCAAAAAGGTGAAGGTCAAAAGCCTGCCGCAAAGCGAAGAAGACAGTATTCATCTGCGCGGCATCGGCATTTTTGAAAACGGCGAGCTCGTGGTCGTCCGCAACGAGCTCGGCTCCGCTCGCCCTTTGCTGATCGAGGTCTTTGGCGCGCGCTTTATGATCGAGCGCGAACTGACAAAGCAGATCGAAGTGAGCGAAGTGGAGCGATAATTTTGACGAGAGCGAAAAAGTCACTTGCCGGAATCTTGCTATTCTTAATTTTTTAATTTGTAATTCTTAATTATTGCCTTCTTCGCTACAATGACTCACGATTTTTGAATCGCATGAAAAAACGGATATTGGTGACCGGCGGCGCCGGCTTTATCGGCAGCAACTTTTGCAACCTCAATCAGGAAAAATACGATATCGTCGCGCTCGACAATCTTTTTCTCGGTGATCGAGGGAATCTCGATCCGGCGATCCGGTTTGTCGAAGGCGATGCGTGTCTTGAGGCGGATCTGGAGCGATGCGGCACGGACTTCGCGGCGATCGTACACCTTGCCGGATCGTCCTCCGCCCCGATGTTCAACGAAAACGGCATTACCGAGCCATACCGAAATTCGGTGGTTTCCTATACACAAGTGCTCGATTTTGCCGTCAAACATGGCATCCGCAAAGTCCTCTATGCTTCAACGTCTTCGCTCTACGGAAACAATCCCACACCCCTGACCGAAGATCAAACGGTCGTGCCGCCGAATCATTACGCCGTTACCAAGCATCTCTACGAAGAATGTGCGGGGTGCGTTGCACAAATTCGACAAGAAATGGATATCATCGGTTTTCGCTTTATGAGCGTCTACGGACCGAATGAGGAAGCAAAAGGCAAATACGCCAACATCGTCAGTCAGTTTATCTGGGATATCGCGCGCAAAAAAGCTCCGGTGATCTATGGCGATGGCTCGCAAAATCGGGACTTTACGCATGTCTCGGACGTGGTGCAAGCGCTTACCCTTGCGATCGAAAGCGATCGGCGCTTTGGCGCGGAAGTGTTTAATATCGGTACGGGAGTGGCGCATTCGCTTAATGAGATCGTCGATGCGATCATCGATGCGATGCAAAGTGACATCAAGGCACACTATATCGAAAATCCCGTCAAAGAAGGCTATGTACGGAGCCAATGCGCCGATATTACGAAGATCACGGAGGTGCTTGGCTATGCGCCACAAGTGGAATTGGCGGAAGGCATCCGCGACCAAGTGGCGAATCTGCGACCGGAACGCATCCGCCGGACGAGTTCGGACGAACTGCGCTAAAGCACAGTAATTAAAAATGCAAAATTAAGAATTAAGAATTTTAAATACCCATTTTTAATTCTTCATTCTGAATTTTT
>CAZYXI010000142.1:0-3589 GCA_964651215.1 uncultured Candidatus Peribacteria bacterium | reverse complement strand
AACTGTTTTGCAGCAAGAGGTGGTTCGGTTACATAATAGAATGAATTTGGTGTTTGACCCCGAATCTCCCGGCTGCCCCGACAGACTCATTGGGCGGGTTCGTCAATCGATCATCGTCATATCACGAATTATTGTCAGAACAGCTCATTCACAATCTGATAAGGATTTGTTTTTGAAGGCGGCAGAAGCAATATCCGAATTAGAGCAACTGAAGCCCCAATCCACCTTAAAGCTTGCATCAGGAGAATCTGGAAAGGCGACTCCTAAAGCACGTCAAGCAGAGTTACGGCTTACTGGATTAAAATTTCCCATCAGAAGTTTTTGTAAGCAGGTCGTCGATTCGCTAGAAAAACAAGGAAGGAATGATGACCCAGATAAAATACTTATGGCTGCATAATCACAAAGCTGTTCTTCCAAACCCAAAGTGCGTGCGAAATCATGAAATTTGGTACTTTGACTAACATTGTTCTCTGTACGGATTTCGTTTTTATCAAGCCACAAAGTCGGATCTTCTTTGAACCAAAAAAGTATACAAAACCATATTCCCAAACATCTTCAACCGAAAAAGTTTGACGGATCTTACCAAGTTCGATTATAGTTTTATGAAACCTCGAGCAAGAAATGGTTTCCAAACAAAAACAAACACTTCATACAAATACACACCTCACACCAATACCAACAAAAACAAACACCGACCAAAATCATACCAACACCAACAGACCCCCCCCAAAGACCTTTGACAAAGATTTTTACCCCCTCTCCCAAAGCGGAGAAAACGGGAGCTCTTCAGCCCTCAGTCACAAAAGACTTCTCTCGGCAGCCCTTATGGCATAGTCCCGAAATCAGAAGCTTGTGATCGCCCTAGCGGAGGGTTCCGTTTTCTTAGCTTTCCAAGCGGCTATCGGAATCGAACGAACCGATACCCCACTCCCATTTGCTTGCATGTGGCTTATCGCCTTGGCGACATGACCACCTGATCAACGGGCAGGTCGCAGGAACGACCAAAAACTCTTCCGGAGGAAGGCAAGATGCGAGCAGCGTTCATGCTCACCTCATGGCTCTGTCATTCGCTCCTCACTTTATCCCTGAGGCACCGCGAACGAGATTTACAAGAGACATGGAACACAAACATTAAAAAGACACCCCATCTGATGCGGGTGTTTTTTTAAATTGTCAATTTTCTTTTGATCTCGATTCGGCATATTGTTTGAAGTTTTCCAAAATCGCTTGCCACCCTTTCCGTTGCAATTCTGCAGAATTTAAATCTTCGGCATCAAACGATTCCGTTATTTTCGTAGTATTGCCGATGCTTTCAAAAACAACCTCGACTCGGCGACCATCCTCCATGCCATATGCCAGGTGTTGCAAAGGAATGATCCGGTCGTAGGTACCACAAAAGTCAAAACCGGCGCTGCCGTCTTTTGCTTCCATGCGCCAGACAAAACCTTTGCCCACACGCAAGTCGTTCGTTGCCCGCGGACATTCCCAGTCCTCGGAAGCAAAATTCCAATTCACAATATGATCGGGGCGTGTCCACATTTCCCACACGGTTTCCACCGGAATGTCCACAAGTGTTTCGACCGTGATTTTTGTCAAAATGGGTTTTTTCATAAACATGCGAAATAGCAAGGCACAATAATATTTTGGGTTTTTTACAGATTTTTCAACTCAAAGTGGCACTTTTATTGGCAGGTTTTGCCTCGATAGCGAAATACAAATTTCAAAATCTTGCGCACGCGATTCGTAAACAGCTTTTCCGCAAAATACTTGCCGGCGGCGGTTTTGATGATTTCCGATAATGTCGGATAAATATGCACCGCGCTCGCAATACTCGCAAGGGTCATGCCGGCATTGCGCGCCAGGATCAACTCGTGGATGATCTCGCCGGCATGGGCGCCCACGATCTGGCCGCCGATGATCTTGCCGCGTCTGCCGGTCGTGAGGATTTTGACAAATCCGCTCGCTTCCGATTCCGCTAGGGCGCGGTCTTGCCGTTCGAATTTGTGCTGCCAAAGTTGGTATTTGATACCGAGTTTTTGCGCTTCCGTCTCATTCAGTCCACAACTCGCCACTTCCGGATCGGTAAAGGTTGCCCAAGGGATCGCTTTGTAATCGACTGAGCGCGGCAGATGCAAAATCGCATTGCTCACCACGATGCCGCCTTCGTAGCCGGCGGTATGGGTAAATTGGTATTTTCCATTCACATCGCCGATCGCAAAAATGTGTTTCTGGTTTGTACGGAGGCGCGCGTCCGTCGTAATGCCGTGTTTGTCAAAGCGCACACCGGCACTTTCGAGCTTGAGATTCTTGAGGTCCGGCGTTCTGCCGGTAGTGATCAAGATATTCTCCACTTCGATGGTCTCCGGCTTGCCGGCTTGCTCGAGCGTGAGGGATTTTCCTTGATCGCGGTTTTCCACTTTCTTGAGTTCCGTTTCGTACCGGATGTCGATTTTTTCCTCTGCAAACACTGCTGCCAGGCACTTTGCAATATCCGGATCTTCTTTGTGCAGGATCTGTTTGCCGCGCACCAGCAAGGTGACTTTGCTGCCGAGTCGCGCAAAGGCTTGCGCCAACTCGCAACCGATCGGTCCGGCGCCGACAATGGCGAGACTTTTTGGAAAGTTTCGCATCGAAAAGATCGATTCGTTTGTGAGATACCCGCTTTCTGCCAATCCGGGAACAGGCGGCACAAACGGGCGCGAGCCGGTTGCAATCGCGATCTTCTTTGCCGAAAGCAAAAATTCCTTCCCTTTTGTAAGAATCTCCGGCTGTTGCAAGTGCTTCAGCTTTTCCGTGAGGCGTACGCACACCGAATGCGCATCCCAAAATTCCGCTCTCCCAAAGATCACATCCACTCCCATCTTGCGAAAACGCTCGGGGTCGTCGTGGATCCCAGCCGCTTCGACGACACAATCGATGCGTTGTTTGACGTGTTCAAAATCATACTCCGCCTTGCTCGCCTGCAACCCGAAGCGGTCGGCATGCTCGATGGTGTGGGCGACTTTGGCGGATTTGATGAGGGTCTTGCTTGGGACGCAGCCAAAAAACAAACAGTCGCCACCGAGCAGTTCTTTGCTGACGAGCGCGACTTTGGCACCCAGTTGGGCGGCTCCGGAAGCGACTGTCAGCCCCGCCGCTCCTCCGCCGATCACGAGCATGTCGTAGTCGTATTTCACAAGTGCTTGGGAGAGAGCAAATATTTTTGGAGGATTTTTACAAATCGCGGCACCAGCAGCACGAGCGCGATCAAAAGGGCGGGCAAAATAAGGGCTCTCGGACCTTGCAAGAGCGCATCGCCGAAGAACACAAACACCGGACTAAAAACAGCATTTGTGAGCAGGGTCGCCCAAAAAAAGTCGCGCGCGCGCGCTTTCTTCACCAAGCCGGCAGCATAACTGAGCGGCATGTAGGGCAAAAACAAGCAACGGAGTACGAAAAACGTGCGAAAACCGTGGTGCTCGATCTCGCTGTTCAATTTTTCCGAAAGCGATGCGATGGCGCCGCTGTTTTTCCTCCTTGCGCTCACCACTCTCGTACCATAGCGATGCGCCAGCCAAAAACCGGTTTGCGCCGCCGTCGTCGATACCAC
>CAZYXI010000141.1:0-3623 GCA_964651215.1 uncultured Candidatus Peribacteria bacterium | reverse complement strand
GGAAAAACCGCTGCTTTCACCGGGCGCGACCTGGAGATGTCGAGCATCGACGCCTTCACGCGCCAGGTTTTGCATGATCCGTTCCCGGACAAAATCGTCCCCGACCATACCGAGGATCGAAGAAGGAATCCCAAAACGTGACAATCCGACGGCGACATTCGCACCGCCGCCGCCAAACGTCTCATGACGCTCTTTGATGCGGACTTTGTCGCCGAGGCAAAAACCGAGATATTCACCCTCGGGTTGAGGAAAGACTTTTTGACGAGCAGGCTTTAGAAATAGATCACTCGCGAGAGAACCGATTGCAAGAAGGTGTTTGGTTTCCATGGTCAGGCATAATGATGGATTTGCGTCACTTGTGGATGCAAAGGGTGGATTCGAAACGGATAGTGCTTCGGAAAAGGCAATTCGCGATAACGCCACTTGATGATAACGGCACAGACCGCAAAGACGATCGCCAGTATCGCCAGGATCAAAAATGCGATACGAACTCCAAAATACTCTGAAATCACGCCGAGCACAAGGGCACCGACCAAAACTCCCAACCATTGGAAGACGATCTGAAGTGCCGCGACTTTGGGAACTTCCGAATGCGGTGTATGGGCGGCGATGATCCCGAGGTTCGCCGGATGGATGATCGCCAAGGCGAGCGAGATGCACACCGCCAGCAAGGCGACCACCATCGGGGCGGCGACCTGCGAAAGCAGGATGAAAGGAATCACGGAGAACAAGAGTCCACCGATGACAAATACCATCCGGTCGGTGCGATCTTCGAAGATCGAGATCATTCCGGAAAACAACAGCGGAATCTGCATCGTCGCCATCAGTAAGCCGACCCGTATGGGCGAAAGCTCAAGCTGAAACGCCAAGAGTGGCAAGAACAGAAGGAGAGCATTGCGGATCAACTGCAAAAAACAAATGAGCAGCAAGGCGAATTTGAGTTGTGCCGACAATGACCAAAAGCGACGATAGAGTTGTGCTTCTTGTCGCCAGATCCGATCGGGACGGATGGTGGCAAAAGTAAACGGCGACAATGCTCGCCGGGGACGGAAATGGATCAAAAAGCCGGCGGTCAAAATGATGGGGACTCCGATGGCAAAGGCAAACGGAAGGATTTCTTCAAACGGTGTTTGGAATCCTTCCGCAATCCACACGAGGACAAATCCCGAGAGTGCCGCTGTGGTCATCCAGGCAGCATTGCGACTGGAAAAATTGACACCGAAAATGGTCGATGCATTGTCTGCCGTACTCGCAGTCATCAAGGCTTCCCGCGTCGAAACATCCCTTCCGGCATTGCCGACCCCCTGGATGATCGCCGCGATGAAGAGCAAAACGGCATTCATCATCACTCCGCCGATGATATACAACACGAGCGCGAGCGCAGTCAGAAGACGCGCCCAGATCGCCACTCCCCTGCTTCCGTGGACGGTAATGATCTCGGACATCGGCGCCAAACAGATCAGAGCCACAAATCCGCGCAACGACACCACCAGACCGACCAAAAGGATATTCTGAAAAATACTGTTTACGAACACTGAAAAAAACGGATCGATGAGACCCCACGCCAAAAAATCGAGCGCGAACGCTCCGATGACGATTTTTACTTCAGACGAAAATACCGCAGGCTTTGCCGATCGCTTTTTGAAAAAAGCAGACTTCATGCGCGCGCAAAACGAAGCGCCCGATGAAAGAAAAACATCGAGGCGGCAAATGAAAACGAGAGAAAAAAGAGGAAGAGGGACTCGATCCCGTTTTTGGGAGTATTTCCGACATTATCAAAATTCCCGTAGATCGGCGGATATTCCGGAGCATTGTGGAGTCCGGAAGACTCGGGAGCGACTCGGATCTCGGCATACTCTTCGCCGGTCGGCACGCCGCTCTGATCGAGTGGGATGACCGTGAAATAATACGGAAGATTGTTGATCAGATCGGGGATGATGACATTTCGCGTCAAGCCGGAAACGCTGAAGCGTTCGGAATAGACGCCGGAAGAAATTCCGAACTGGACATCGAAAAACGCGGTCTGCAAAAACGGAGTGTCCCATTGCAATTCGACCGAGCCATCGCGCGGGATCCCCACGACATTCTTGGCGGATGCAGTCGGAATCGGCGTCGGAGTTATCGGAGGCAGTGTGGGGTCGGGCAGGGTCGGTACAGCGGAAACGGCAAGCGAACGCGCTCCTTCTCCGCCATCCTGAGCAAGGGCAGCGACGGTAAAATAATAGACCTGACCGTTTTGCAAACCGGAGATCAAGGCACTATTGGTCGGGGCGGTCACCTGTGCCGCCACGGTATTGATGATCAGCTGATCGGTACCGGAATAGACTTTGTAAGAAGTGATCCCCTCTCCGACCGGAGGCTGCCAGGAGAGGCTGACCGTACCGTTTCCGGGTATGATCTGTACATTCGTCGGTGCGCTCAACAATGTGTCGGATTTGACACGCAATGTGACGGGAGCTTCGAATCGGGTCGTATTCTCCATCTCGTCCACCAACTCGAAATTCAGGACATATTCTCCCGAATTCTGTGGCGCTCGGATCGACATACTGTACTTTTCCGGTTGACCAGTGGCGGCAAACAGCTCTGTGGCTTCACCGGTGCTGCCGAATCGCACCGAAACGGATTTGAGGTTCGGTTCCGAAAAGGTCGAAATCGTCACCATTTCCCCTTTGGCGACTTCGCCGGTCGGAAAAATGGAGACTTCACCCGGCTCCGGTGGAGTCGCATCGACTTCGAATGTGATCTTTTCAGAACTTGATTGATCGCCTTCGATCATACGGACGCTTACCGAATGACCACCATCAGTGACATTCATCAGCTCGTACGAGAAAAACCCGTCACCATCGACGGGAATAATGACTTCCTGTTCATTGCCGTCCACAACGACCACATCATCGAGCAGGAGATGAAGGTCGGTATTCGGCGCGCCTTTGCCGGTGATGAGGATCCGACTGTCTCCAAATTTGGCACCCGCTTCCGGTTTTTTGATCTCGAGGGTATTCCCGGTTGGCGGTGGCGGAGTCGATGGTGTCGGAATCGGAGTCGTGATGATATCGCCACAGCCATCGCCGACACACTCTTCGGTGACTTTGACCGTCACTTCGCCCTTGATGTTTGGCGAAATCGCCGTTCCATCAAAATCGTAAACCGTGATCGTATGAGTACCGGCTTCGCTAAAGGTGATCCCTTTTGCAAAGAGTTTTGAGCCTTCGTCAAAATCGGTGAATTGATAGGTGCCGCCGTTTGGCAGGGTCGCGAGGTTGTCGGTACTCTGGATGATGGCGGTACGATTGTAGTCGCGTACGACCTTGTCGTTCTTGTCGACGGCGGTGATGGTGATATCGGTCGGCACACCGAATTGTGCTTCACTCGCGATCTCGATCTGAAAACGGTCGATCTTGTCATACGTGTTGTCTCCCTCGTCATCATCACCCAAAAAACTGTTTGCCTGGAAAATATTCAAATTACCTCCGCTCAGACCGGAACTACCGACTTGATAAAAGACCGCTTTGGCGCGAGCATCCAGCGTCACACCGCTGTTTTTGTCGTAGGCGCTCAGATAAGAGATCCCATCGGCGAGAGAAAGGATCTGAAAAGCGACTTCGCGGGTCTGATTGGTAAAA
>CAZYXI010000140.1:0-3661 GCA_964651215.1 uncultured Candidatus Peribacteria bacterium | reverse complement strand
AATTTGGCCCCTTGATCAATAGACATGATTCCTTTTCAGTGAAACAAATCATCATCAGAAACTGGATGAAGCAACTCTTTCCGCTCTCGCATAAAAGAATCATTTCGGAGATCGAAGAAATCTGGAAGGAAAAGAAAGAGAAAGATACTCCAAAATAATTTTTGAAAAATATTTGTCTCGACAAGTCGGTGGCATTGCCGTAGAATCGGCAGGAATCTTTTTTTTGTACGTTATGGCAGACCTCACCAAACACCGCAATATAGGGATTATCGCGCATATCGATGCCGGTAAGACCACTACAACAGAACGCGTTTTGTATTACGCCGGACGCACTCACAAGATCGGTGAGACCCACGATGGCGAATCGCAGATGGACTGGATGGAACAAGAGCGAGAGCGCGGTATCACCATTACTTCCGCAGCGACTTTTTGCGAATGGAAAGGTTCGTGGGGGCAATATCCCGTTCACTCGATCAATATCATCGACACTCCCGGGCACGTGGACTTCACGGTCGAAGTCGAACGCTCACTCCGCGTTCTCGACGGTGGTGTCGCCGTTTTCGATGGCTCTCAGGGAGTCGAACCCCAATCCGAAACCGTCTGGCGCCAAGCCGACAAATACAAAGTTCCGCGTATCGCTTTCATCAACAAGATGGACAAAACCGGCGCGGATTTTTATATGTCGCTCAAATCGATCCATGACCGTCTTTCGCCGAATGCGATCGCCATCCAACTCCCGATCGGGGCTGAAAGCGAATTCGAAGGGGTGATCGATCTCATCACACGCAAGGCGTACAAGTTTGAAGGGGATTACGGAACGACCATCACCGAAATCGAGATTCCGGCGGATATGAAGGATAAAGTAGAGGAATATCGCGAAATCATGATCGAAAAGTCAGCAGACTTCAATGAAAACGTGATGGAAAAATATCTCGGTGGCGAGGAATTGACAGAGGCAGAGATCGTCGAAGGATTGCGCGAAGGCGTCCGTACCGGACGGATGTACGTCGTGATGTGCGGTACCGCGCTGCAAAACGTCGGTGTCCAGCTCGTGCTCGACGCGGTGATCCAGTTTTTGCCAAGTCCGATCGATGTCCCACCGGTGACGGGGATCGATCCTAAAACCGACACGGAGACCGTCCGCAAACCCGATTCAAAGGAGCCACTCGCTGCGATCATGTTTAAAGTCGCAACCGATCCGTTCATCGGCAAACTCTGCTTTTTCCGGGTCTACTCCGGCACGATGAACTCGGGAAGTTACATCTACAATCCGCGTACCGGCAACAAAGAGCGTGTCGGTCGTATCGTGCAGATGCACGCCAACACCAGAAAAGAGATCGACAAAGTCGAAGCCGGAGGTATCGGCGCCGCTGTCGGACTCAAAGATGTCCGTACCGGTGACACCCTCTGTGATCCGGACAAGCCGGTGATCCTCGAAGAAATGACCTTCCCGGAGCCGGTGATCTCGATCGCCATCGAGCCGAAGACAAAAGCCGACCAAGAAAAAATGGGTGTCGCGCTTAGCAAGCTCGCAGAAGAAGATCCGACATTCCGTGTCCACACCGATGATGAGACCGGGCAGACGATCATTTCCGGAATGGGCGAATTGCACCTTGATATCATCGTCGATCGTATGCGACGCGAATTCAAAGTCGAGGCGAATGTCGGCAAGCCACAAGTCGCCTACCGCGAAACCATCCAAAAATCCGTCAATGTCGAAGAAAAATATTCCAAACAGACCGGTGGACGCGGACAATACGGACATGTCCTCCTTACCGTCGAACCGAACGAAGAAGGGAAAGGCTACGAATTTGTCGACAAAGTCGTCGGTGGTCGCATCCCGAAAGAGTTTATTCCCGCGGTCGACAAAGGTATCCAAGAAGCGCTTACTCGCGGTGTGGTCGCCGGCTATCCGATAGAAGATGTCCGCGTGACCCTTACCGATGGATCGTACCACGATGTCGACTCGTCAGAATTTGCCTTTAAAGCGGCCGGTTCGATCGCCTTCCAAAAGGGCGCCAAAATCGCCGATCCGGTCGTACTCGAACCGATCATGGCCGTCGAAGTCGTCACGCCGGAAGAATACATGGGTGATGTGATGGGCGACCTCAATTCGCGGCGCGGTCAGATCTCGGAAATGTCCGATCGTGGCATGGCAAAAGTCATCAAAGCAAAAGTGCCGCTTTCGGAGATGTTCGGCTACGCGACCGATGTCCGCAGCATGACACAAGGTCGCGCCAACTATACGATGGAATTTTCTCATTACGCCAAGGTGCCGAAGAACGTGGAAGAGAAGATCAAAGAAGAACGCGGTATGAAATAAGCGCGCGCATCAAGCACGATTTGTTCCACAAAAACTCCTTCATCGCGAAGGAGTTTTTTCGTGAGGAAAGGTTTTTTGACGATTTCCGACAAATCTGACACACTACGGGAGCATCTTTTTTCTCGGTCCATGAAAAAATCCTTCCTTCTCGCCCTCTCGCTATTTTTGACGGCGTGTGCCACCCCTCAAGGCGAACCACCCGAAGAGGTCGGACAATTTCCACCCGATTATATCGTTTCGCTCGAAGCCTCGCCGACGGTCGATGGAGATGGTGAAGATGACCCCGAGAGCTCTCCTTCCGCCAGTCCGACCGATAATATTGTTGCGACCGCCAGCCCCGATCCTTTTGCCGATGATGAGACGACGACGGATGTCGTCGCTCTGCGCGAGCAAAATACCGAACTGGCGCTGGAGGTCGAATCGCTCCAACAAAAGCTCCTTCTCGCTCAAGAACAACTTTCTACCAATGCCGAATCCGCCTCCACCGTCTCTGCAGAGGGGCTCAGTCCTTCACACTTGCAGCTTCTCGCCTCGGCGATCACCGGTTCCGAACAAGCGGAATATCCCTTTCGCAAATGCGGACAACTGCAGACTTTACTCCAAGAAAGTTGGTTCAGCAGTTTTTCCGACTCGCTGAATGCGGCGCGCATCCGTTTTGCCAATGGCTTCCTGGAGACGACCGACCTCTTCGGTGGTTGTGTCAGCACCGAAGGGAATATGGCGTTTTTCTTGGGTGCCGAACGAGGCGAGGTGCTCGAGTTTATCCTTCTCAAGTACCGCACCGATACGCGCACGCTCGAACCCGCACTTCTGCTTGATGGTTCCGCCGATGCCGTCGTGACCGAATTCGGGAATCGCGAAGGTCCCTATGTCAATTTCCCGGCAGATGACGGTCGCACCTTTCGTTACTACTACGATGCGAATGTCGTCGTTCAGCAACCCTGATCCTTTATTAAAATCACTATGGCGCTGACGAAATCTTTGCAAGACCTCTTGGGGATGCCTGCGCCGGATTTTTCACTTCCGGGCATAGACGGTAAGACCTACACGCTCGCCTCATTCGCGAACAGCAAAGTGCTCGTGGTGATCTTTATGTGTAATCATTGTCCGTATGTCAAAGCGGTACTCAGCCGACTGAATCGCTTGGCCGCTGCCTACGAAAGCAAGGATGTCGCCTTTGTCGGTATCAGCGCAAACGATGCCGAGAATTATCCGGAAGATTCGTTTGCCGAGATGCAAAGACTGCCGATCGATTTTCCGTATCTCTACGACGAGTCTCAAGAAGTTGCGCGTCGATATCAAGCGGTCTGCACGCCGGATATTTTTGTCTTTGATAAT
>CAZYXI010000139.1:0-3665 GCA_964651215.1 uncultured Candidatus Peribacteria bacterium | reverse complement strand
CCGCTTCCCATTAGCGCGGGACGGATGACGAGATTGTTTTGCGGCTGCCCGCGGATGTGCGCGACAAAACCATAAGTGATCAAGAGGGTCGTAGACCGGATCTCGAAATGATCAAAAAAATGTTCCTCTTCTACGACAAACTTGTACCGAAGCGCATCACCGGGTTTGAGCGTATGGGTCGCTTCGTATTCGCTATAATCGATGAGTTGTTCTTTCATATCGATCGGAGCGAGCGAAGTGAGGTCGATCTCTTCACCGTTGATCTCGAGGGCGATCAGTCTTGTCCGCGCCACTTCGGGCGGATGCTTTTGCACGCCGATCCGAAGGAGGTGATCGATGGTGCGATGCTTGCTAAAATTGAGCACTTCGGTTTCGACCATGTACTCGATGATTGTGGATTTTTTGTCACATTTGACGACTTCGAGATCGACGACAAAGGTATTGCGTGCAAGCGGTGATTCGAGCGTTTTTTTGATCGCAGCTTGGGTATTGCGCGAGACATCTTGTCCACCGGATAGGAGCATCAAGATCTTGGTGAAAGATTCGTCAAACCCTTCCGACAGTCGATTGAGGACAGCAGTATTGTCTTCGGAAAGTCGTTTGAGGAGTCGTTCCGTCTTGTTTTTGATCAGCAGGTCGATACTTTTGCGCGTCAGTCGAGCACTGGAAGTATCGATGATCGCCGCCACCAAAAACGCGATCCCGATATCGCGAAGAAGATGAGTGATAACAGGGTGTGCCCCCATCGGATCGACCAGATTCGAGAGGATGATCAGGCTGACGCCGGCTGCGACCAAGAATCCGACGAATATCATATTTTCGTCTGAGTACTTCATTATTTGATATTTTTTCAAAAAAAGACAATCTTTTTCTGTTGTTTTCTTGTGTCCCCTGTTTCATAAACGAACTTTGGACAGCAAAAAGAGCCATCGGTTACTCCCATGACGATCAAACATCCAAAAATCGTTCTCAATTCGAGAGTTCGTCGATGATCACACACGCGCCAAGCCCCCCATCGCCAATGGCGTACTCGTTGTCATCAGTGCAAACCGTATCATCATGAGGCAGATTGGTGCGGACAAAATCCGTCTTGGTGCCAAGTTCCCAGCGGCGGAGATCGTCACCGTTGTCTTCGATTTCGCGCTCGTTCGATTCGCCATCATCCAGTTTTTCATAATTGGCGCTCAGTTCGTACTCCTGCCCGGGCACGCCACCGTCTGCCGCATGGGACGCCGCATAGACATAACCGAATTTGGTATGTTTGTCGGGTTTGAGTCCCATCGGGTCCTTGGGAACGGAGGGGAGGAATTCGCCGAAAATGCTCGCGGAAAAATCAAGTGGTGCCGGATATTTCTGATAGAGTGCAAAATGCTGTTCGACCGCGGAGCGGATGGCAAGAATATCTCCTTCGCGCACGGCATCGCGGGCGCGCATCCGCGTCGTGGAATACAAGGTAAAACTGGAAGCGCCCAAGAGTGCGATCAATGCGATCGCAATGAGGAGTTCGACCAAGGTGTAGCCTTTGGCGTTGTTCATTCGTTTGATATTGATTTTCAATTTCATGGAACATTTTACCACGAATCATCACAAAACGCACTCTATTTTTTGAAGAGAATCGTTTGCAAACCGAAGTGCGGAATCGACCGGGAAACCACTTTAAATCTCTGTGGAAAAATGCTACACTAAAAGGAAAATTATTCCCCTACAAACAAAAAAAATGTATACCGCGGAACTTCTGACCGGCGACCATATCGAGATCTATGCGGAAAGTACGCGGATTTTGCTGTATATCTTCGGTCTTTCGCTCGCCATTGCCGTCTTCGGAAGTGTGATGAACCGTATCAATATCGCCCTCTCCGTCCGCTCCAAAGAAAAAAGTTATCAGCAGCAAAGCATGGTGTTCATGAATCAACGCAGTCATGAAGTGAAAGGCTACAACGGGGGGAGCTATCACATCGATTTCGTCAACGAGAACAATATCGTCAACAACGCCGGTGTAGAAAACCTGGCGCGCTTATTACTCAAACTCTCCTTTCGCAGTCTCGAAGGACGTCTGCGCGAAGTGGAACGCTGGCGCAAAGGCAAATTTATCGATGCCATGCTCAAAGAATCACTCGATATCGTTATCAAGCGAATCGATAAGAATATCCGATCCACCGAAGATGAGATCATCTTGCACGACAAGCACGGCGAGCAAGAGTTTACCCAAACACTGAAACACCTGAATGATGCCGTCGCCTTCGGTGAGCTGGAAAAAATCGATACACTGATCGTCGAAGCGCTGCCGGAACTTCGCAAAGTCGCCGGTGATAAATCAGAAATCCAAGAATTGGAGGTCGAACTCTATCGCAACGCAGCGGCAAAATTTTTGGTCTTCTGCCAACTGGAAAAAGCGGTAGAATATCTCGAATTGGCAAGTGAAAAGCAACGCGAGATCAGCGGCGCTCTCAGCGAGACCTTTGCCGAATGTCTCAACGAATTGGGCTATGTCCATCATCTTTCCGATCACCACGACAAAGCGATCACCTGCCACGAAAACGCACTCCTCGTCTATACGCGCACGATCGGTCCCGAACGGCTCGAAGTCGGGATCACGCACAATGCTCTCGGCATCAGTCAAGCGGCGAATGGAAATTATGAAAAAGCGCTCAAGCATCACTTTTATGCGCTTCCGATCCTCACCAAGAATTTTGGCGCCACCTATCCGAGTGTCGCCGCCACGCATTGCAATATCGCCTTGGCGCTCTGCGGCAGTAATCAGCATCAGCGGGCGATCGAACAATATCGGCAAGCGATCGAGATCGATCAGGCGCATTTCGGCAAACATCATAAAAGTATCGCGATCTATTGTAATCTGCTCGGGCTCGCATACTATCAATTGCAAGAGCTCGAGGAGGCGATCAGCAGTTTTAAAAAAGCGCTCGAAGTCGCCGAAAAAGTCTATGGCACCGAACATCCGACCGTTGCCACCATCAGCAACAATCTTGGCGGTGTGCTTTATGCCACCGAAGCGTATGATGAAGCGATCAAATACTACGAACGTGCCCTCGGCATCAATCTTCAGATCTTCGACAAAGAACACGAGATCATCGGGATCAATCTCGGAAATCTCGGGAGTGCCTGGAAAAAGAAAGGGAATTTTATCAAGGCGATCGATTATTATCAAAACGCCCTCACCATCGAAGTGGCACGCTACGGTGAAATGCACCCGACCGTTGCCACGACATACGACAATCTCGGAGGCGCACTCCGCGGTAAAGGCGAGTATGAGAAGGCACTCGACTACAAAAAGAAAGCGCTCGATATCAACATCAAACTTCTGGGAGAAGACCATCGCAATGTCGCCATCTGCTATAACGGTATCGGCAAGACCTACGAAGCGATGGATAAATTTTCGGCAGCGATAGAAAATTACCAAAAAGCCCTTGTCATCAACAAAAAACTCCATGGCGACAAAGACATCAACGTCGCTCGTGTCAGCGCCAATCTGGGACGTGCATATGCCCTGGACCAACAGAATGAAGCTGCGGAAAAATTTTGTGAGATCGCCGTCGAAATCTACAAGTCGCTCCCGGGGCAGATCGAAAAAGCGACCGACATCTATGGGAATATGAGTGATATCTTCAGCAGCAAAGAAGCGCCAAAAAAAGCACTTCAATATGCCG
>CAZYXI010000138.1:0-3701 GCA_964651215.1 uncultured Candidatus Peribacteria bacterium | reverse complement strand
CCAGCAAATGTCGCAAGTGTGGCTCTTGATTCTGAGTTATTTCTTTTTTCAAGAACGCATCGGAGTTTTTGCAGCGCTTGCCGTGATGGTGGTTTTGGGTGGCGTCATCGTTTTGGCAATGCAACGGTCGAACATGGCTCACTTGAAACAAGCAAACCCCATTTCTTATATTTATGTCTTTTTATTCCCTTTTTTCATGGGTTTGGGATTTTTTCTGGTTGCTTTGGTCGGAAGGCAAAGCAGTTTCTTGGCAGCCGGGTATGCATGGGAAGTGTCGATCGGGATTATTGCATTGATCGTTTTTTTCGTACGAAAATTTTTGATCAAATCACCGACTTCAAAATCCGAGCGACCGTTTCGGATCAAGGATGCCTTTTGGATCGCGGTGTTTTCGAGCGCGACACTTCTCGGCACCGGTGGATCGATGATCCTCTATGGAATCGCATCTCCGGGAGTGAGTCAGACAGCGATCAGCTCGATCCAGATGATCAGCATGTGTCTTTTGAGCATGCTTCTTTATCGTGAACATTTGCGCCTCGGTCAATGGCTCGCGATCTTTGTGATCATCATCGGGCTTGGAATGCTCAAGATCGTAGCGTGAATGGCTACATATCACTCCGGAGGATATTGGCAAATTCTCCGTCAAACTCGATCATCCTCACCGCGGTTTTGGCAAATTCGAGCCCCAGTTCGATGCGTGCTTCGACTTGATCGGAATTGTCGCAGGCGAGCACACCAAAAATCACCGGTACCGGCGCTTCAAGATTGATGCGCATGATGCCTTCGGCAGCTTGGTTTGCCACGAGTTCGAAGTGAAACGTTTCGCCGCGGATGATCACCCCAAGTGCGATGACCGCATCATACTGTCCGCTCAGCGCCGCTTTGCGGCAAGCGAACGGCAGTTCGAAGCTTCCCGGTACATCGAGCACATCGATCCGTTCTTCGTCCACGCCGCAGCGTTTGAGCCCACGGACGACTTGCTCCAAAAGCGGCTCGACAAAAGTACTGTTAAATTCCGCCGCAACGATGCAGATGCGTGCATTTGGATCTGTCAGCCGAGGAAATTCTGAGCGCCAGAGGCTCATGCTTCGAGTTGATATTCTGTGCCGCTTTCATTCTGCAGGCTTGTCATCACCGTGCAAAAAAATGTTTCACCAAAGGCTTGCAGGTTTTTGATCTCCAATTCGCCGTGGTCGCCGCTTTCCAAAAATTCGCGCAAGACCATGGCAAACAGTTGGATAAGATCGCGGTTCGGCTGTCCATCGACTTCTCTTGCTGTCTGGAGCACGCGGCGCGGTTCGGTTTGCGCAATGCGCATGATGCCGTTCGTCCAGGCATCGATCTTCTTTTTTTCTTCGATACTGAACAAAGCATGCTTCTCTTTGTGCTGCTCTTGCGGCTCGGCGGCAGGGAGCTGGAGCAGTTTGTGATCGATCTCGTCCGCTGCCGGCGTGTAGATGAGCGCGATCACCGCCAAGATCAAGTCGCTGGGGATATCGCGCGCCACCAAACGCGAGATCAAAATAAAATACGGAGTCCGTCCCTCATCTCCCAAGAATTTGGTGATGACTTTGGCAAGCGAATCGTCTTGCGCTTTTTTCTTTTGCTCTTCTTGACGGATCTTTTTGACCGCGGCTTGCGCCTGACGATAGCGCTCCTGAAACTGTTCGTCAGTCTCTTTGACCTTTTCGCTCCCGGGAGCCGCGCCCGGATACGCGTCAAAATTCGGATTAAACTCTCCTTCCGCCATAAAACTTCAAATTCCTTATTAGTATGACAGGTTCATTTTTTCACGACAAGCCGACCTCTCGCAGAAGAGAGATATTTGTTGCTTGATTCTCTTTTTATAATCACCGCAGTTACAAAAAACAAAGCTGTCTTGGAGCTTATGCCTTACTTCTTACCGCTTAAATCTGGCGACTTGAATGGTCAGCCTGCATCCATTAAAACTGGAGACTGCGTCTGACCGCGTTTCGCTGCTCTCTTGCGACTTGTCACTTACAACTGGCGACTTGCATGGCAGGGGCATCAGGACTCGAACCCGAACGAGCGGTTTTGGAGACCGCCATGCTACCATTGACATCATGCCCCTTTCATTTGCAGCAAGGTGTATCTTACCGCGAAGCGAAGTATTCGTCCAGGTTTTTCTGGATGCGGGAACTTCCTCCGAGTTCCGGCACAAAGTCCGTGCCGGTGATCAACTCGTATGCTTCGGCATAGATACTTGCCAACTTGGCACGAAGTTCGTCCGGCGCTGCCGGAAGCTCTTCATCCGCATACGGGTTGCAACGCTCTTGATACCACAATCGCAGAAATTCTTTATCAAAACTCTGCGGCTCTTCGCCGGCGGAGATTTTGTCCGCATACGTCGCCGCCATCCAAAAGCGCGAGCTGTCGGGCGTGAGCACTTCATCGATCAGCACGATCTCACCGGTGTCGAGAGCGCGACCGAATTCGAATTTTGTATCCGCCAAGATGAGACCCCGCTGCTTGGCGACCGCTTGCCCACGGGCAAAGATTTGCAGGGCATACTCGCTGACTTGCTGCCATTCTTCGGCAGTCATCAGTTTGCGCGCGATGATCTCATCCGGACTGATCAGCTCGTCATGTCCGGTTTGGGGTTTGGTGGTCGGGGTGATGATCGGAGTCTTGAAGGGTTCGTTTTTGGTCATGCCTTCCGGCAATGAAACGCCGCAATATTCACGCACTCCTTGTTTGTAATTCATCCAAACCGACGTATCCGTACTGCCGGTCATATAGCCACGCACGATCATTTCTACCGGAAAGACTTTTGCCTTACGTACGATCGAGACCGCCGGATCCGGCACGGCGAGCAGGTGATTGGGAACGATGTCTTCCGTTTGCTCAAACCAAAAGGCGGAAATCGAATTCAAGATCTGCCCCTTGAACGGGATCGTCGTCAAAATGCGATCAAATGCCGATTGGCGGTCGGTGGTGACAATAATGCTTACGTCATCTTTTGCAAACATATCCCGCACTTTTCCCGAGTGGATTTTGTCGTAGCCGCTCAGTTCGACCGAGGCGATCGCATGGTCGAGATGTTGCTGAAAAAAATCACTCCGAGTAGTCATGAAAATGGCGAAATTGCCTTTTGATTTTGGCAAGATTGCACGGTGCTGGCAAGAAAAACAATAATTGCTTTGCAACAAAATCAGAAAAGGAATACTCTTCTTCGAGGAAGGACACTTGGAAAAAACCGTATGAACCATCATCAAGTATTTTTTACCATACTCGTCTTGCTCACCTTCTTGTTCGTAGGTGCGATATTGCAACTCGTCAATAATCGTTTCCACGTTCCGTTCGCTTTTTTGATGGTGATCGCCGGAGTCGCGATCGCCTATTTTAGCTCACTCATCCACCTGGCCCCGACACTTCCCGGAGAAGAACCTACGTTTTTGGCGCAGTTTTTGCTCAATCTCGGTAATTTTCGCTTGTCCGAGCAAGTCGTTTTTTTCCTCTTTTTGCCGACCCTCGTTTTCGAATCTGCCTTCAATATCCGTTTGACCCAACTGCGGAATGCCTTTTTGCATATTACCGGTCTCGCCATCGTTTCGTTGTTGATATCGGTCGCTGTCATAGCCGGACTGCTCCACCTGCTTTTCGGTATTGATCTCTTGATAGCGATCTTGTTTGGCGTGATTATCTCCGCGACCGATCCGGTCGCGGTGCTCGGCATCTTC
>CAZYXI010000137.1:0-3708 GCA_964651215.1 uncultured Candidatus Peribacteria bacterium | reverse complement strand
ATATTTGTCATTCTATCAAAACTATAACATAAAAATATCATATGTCTCGCTTTTGTCAAATATTTGCCCACCTTGGTGTGATGATTGGTATTGCGCTGGGGGTAAATATAGATCGATTAGGGGCGTATTGCGAGACGAATTGTACGGGCGTATTGCAATACGCCCCTACGAGTGTTTGGCATTTTTTCAAAAAATCTGGCAAAGTAGGCGGCGTATGTTTTTCTCGAACCCGTGAGAATATCGCTCGACTGGCTGCAAGACTTTGTCACTCTCAAGGAATCCGATCCCAAGATCATCATGGACACGCTCACCGAGCGCGCTGCCGAGATCGAAGGAATCATCGAAACCGGACAAGGATTCGATCATGTCGTGGTCGGTCAGATACTCGAAATCTCACCGCATCCCGATGCCGATCGCGTGCGCGTGACCAAGACCGAAGTCGGTGACGGACAACCGCGTCAGATCATTTGTGGCGCCAAAAATATCGAAGTCGGACAAAAGATTCCGGTGGCACTCCCCGGTGCGGTGCTTCCGGGAGATTTTGTGATTGAAAAACGCAAAATGCGCGGTGTCGAAAGCGAAGGGATGCTCTGCTCCGGAAAAGAACTCGGACTATCCGAAGACGCCGAAGGGATCATGATTTTGTCTCCGGATGCGCCACTGGGGCAACCGATCACCAAAGTCTTGCATGGCGACAGTACGGTCTTCGACATCGAAAACACCGCCATCACCAATCGACCCGACCTGTTTTCGCATCTCGGTTTTGCGCGCGAACTGGTCGCGCTCGACCTTGCGGAATGGAAACGGAAAGAGTTTGACTTTGCGGAAGTGGAAAAACTGCTTCCGGATGCAAAATTACCGCTCGAATTTGTGATCGAAAAAGATGAGCTGTGTCCGGCACGCGCTGAGATCACCATCGAAAATCTGACCGTTGCGCCCTCACCGGATTGGCTCCAGCAGCGATTGCAAGCCTGCGGTATCCGCCCGATCAACAATCTCGTCGATGTCTCGAATTATGTCATGCTCGAACTCGGCATGCCGCTCCATATTTTTGATCTGGAAACGATCAGCGGAAAATCGATCACCATGCGCGAATCACGCGAAGGAGAATCCGTCACCACGCTCGACAATATCACCAGAAAACTCCCTGCCGGTGTCATCATCCAAGAAGACAGCGAAAAAGTCTTTGACCTCGCCGGCATCATGGGCGGCGCCAATTCGGAGATATCCGATAGCACCACGTGTGTGCTCGTCCACGTTCCCGTCTATGATCCCATCCGCATCCGCAAAGCGATGCTCGCTCTTTCGCACCGCACCGATGCGGCGACGATCTATGAAAAGCGCGTCCCCAATTGCATGGTGCTCCCCGGCATCAAACGCACGATCCAGCTGCTACAAGAGCTTTGTCCGCAAATGAAGATCACGTCCGCGATCGAATTTGTCGAACATGTACCGGATACGGAGCGGATTTTGGAGCTGAAGAACAGCGAAGTCAGCCGGGTGATCGGCGAAGATATTCCTCTGCAAAAAACCCGCTCGATGCTCGAAGCGCTCGACTTTGAGGTGATGGAAGCCACAAACGATGTCCTGCGCGTCAAAGTGCCCGGTCATCGCCTGACCGATATCACCATGCCCGCCGACCTCACCGAAGAGACCTCGCGCATCTACGGACTCGATCAGATCACGCCCAAAGCGCCTCAGTTGACGATGCGCGCGACCAAACGCTCTCCACTGCTCAAGCTGCGTCGCGAATTGACGGATCTGCTGATCGCGCACGGATTTTTTGAAGTGCTCAATTTTTCCTTCCTCGGACCCGATCTTCTCAAAAAATGCGGTACCACTTCGAATGCAAGTTACATCGAAATCGACAATCCTCTCTCGGTCGATATGAGCCTGATGCGCCAGAGCCTGTTTCCGCGCCTGCTGGAAAAAGCGGCGGACAATCTTCGTCATCGCAAGGACTTCCGTGTTTTTGAAATCGGCAAGACTTTTTCCCTTCCCCTTGATGAGGGCGGACAAGTGGTCGATAAAAAAGTCAAAGAGACCACCGGATTGGCGGCGCTCCTTATCGGTGAAGATTTTTTGAGTGCGAAAGCGATCCTGCTTGATGTTTTTGCCAAAAGCGGCTTGCCGGTGCGCTTGGAAAAAATGCAGTCCGCCCATGATTTTGCGACGCAAGGCGCCAATCTGCTGCTCGGCAAAGATTTGATCGGAAGCATCTTTGTCTTTCGCCCGTCGATTCTGAAAAATTTCGACATCTCCGAGTCCATCATCGGTTTCGATCTCAACCTTGATACGCTTGCAACCTTTCCTCGCGCCCACAAAAAGATCACCGCCGTGCCAAAATTTCCGGCGATCGATCTCGACCTCTCCGTGCTTGCCGATCGGGATGTCTATGCCGGCGATATCCTCTCGCTTGTCAAACGCATCGACCCTTTGATCGAATCTGCCGAAGTGCTCGAGATCTTTGAAGGAAAAGGGGTTGCAACCGGCAAAAAATCTGTTACACTCCACTTCCGATTCAGGGCAACGGATCGCACGCTCAGCAGCGAAGAAGCCGATACCCTGCGGAATACGATCCTTACTCGACTTGAAAAAAAAGGTTTTCCCTTCCGTTTCTAATCTTAACGCGCACATGATCACCATGAAATTCGGCGGCACCTCGATGGGCTCCGCACCGATGATCGCCACCGTCGGCGGTATCGTCAAGGATAATATCAGCAGCGGCAACGAGCCGTTTGTCGTTGTCTCCGCCATGAGCGGTGTCACCGATCAACTTCTGAGCGCGGCAAAATTTGCCGTCGCCAACAAGCAAGAAGAGATGCAAAAGGTGATCAGCAAATTGCGCTATCAACACCTCGAAACCGCCAAAGCACTCGTCAAAGACGATTATCTTTCGAACAAGATCGAACTCTATATCAACGGCGAAATCGATCACTTCCGCGATTTTTTGTCAGCGATTTCGATCATCGGCGAGATCTCGCCGCTGTCGCATGACGAGATCGTCTCGCTGGGAGAAAAACTCTCCGCTGCACTTCTTGCCTATCACCTGCAAAGCGAAGGGAGTTCTGCGGAATACGTCGACTTGTCCAGGATCGTCAAAGGACACTTCGACCACATCGATAGCGATTTTTTCGATAGTGTCGAGAACGAGATCAAAGACTTGCTCACCCCACTCAAAAAAGCCAAAAAGACTCCGATCATGACAGGATTTTTCGGAAAGATCCCCGGCGGCATCATCCATGGAGTCGGTCGCGGTTATAGCGATTTTACCGCGGCGCTTGTCGGTGCGGCGTTTCATAGCAAAGAGATCCAGATCTGGACGGATGTCGACGGACTGCTTTCCGCCGATCCGCGCCTCGTCAAATACACCTGTGTCTTGTCGGAGGTCTCGTTTGACGAAGCCGGCGAATTGGCACAATTCGGTGCCAAAGTCTTGCATCCGCAGACCGTTTGGCCCGCGGTCAAGAAGAATATTCCCGTCCGCATCAAAAACACCATGAATACGAATGCGGTCGGTACGCTAATCACGCGCGACGGCGCCAAAAGCCCTCATCTCTGCAAATCGATCGCTTCCAAAAAAGGCATTACCGTTATCACGCTCACCACTTCCAAAATGCTGATGGCAGTCGGGTTTTTGGCGGATGTTTTCAATATTTTCAAGAAATACAACATCTCAGTGGATATGATCGCTACCGGTGAGATCTC
>CAZYXI010000136.1:2567-3721 GCA_964651215.1 uncultured Candidatus Peribacteria bacterium | reverse complement strand
GGCGGCGGCAAAAGTTGGCTTTTTCATGAGGAGTGAGACAGAAGGGCAAGCAGTCCGATCAGGGAATCCGGATCGGGGACAAAATGGGCATCGGGAAAACTCTCTATAACACGCGCTTTGAGCGCAGTGTCTGTGGTGACGAAGAGCACCGGAGCAGTAGGATCGATCTCGCGGACACCTTGCGCCAACGCGATGTCCGAAGCGGTGTCGCCACACGCCAAAAGTGGCGCACCGGAGATACCGAGTTCGGCGGCGACAAAGCGGACTCCATCACGCTTGTCAAAGCCATAGTCGCCCGATCCGTCCGGAGTCGTGACGATGATCTCGATGTCCTTGCCGGTATCTTCGATCCGCAAAAACTCACCGTGAACATCGTAGCTTTTGACGATGTCGGTGATGCGCGTCAGCCAATCCTGCGAAGCGGCAGAAGTGATGGAAGCGGCATGGTCTTGACGGGCGATGGTGATCTGACCGAATTTTTTTTGCAATCCGGAACCGATCAAACGAAAAAGCGAAAATCGTGGCTGCGCGACCAACCGCGCAATCTCGTCATAAACCGCTGAGAGCAAGCGGTCGCGTTGCGGATCGATGGCAAAGCGATGCGGCTTGCCGGCAAGATCGACAAATTCGCGCCCCTTGGATGCGGCAAAGATGATCGCATCGGAGGGATTGACGGTAATATCCAAAATGCCGACATCCTTGAGCGGAGCCGAAGTCAGCACTACGGCCAGATCGGTCTTGGCACTGACAAATTGTTGCAAAAGCACGGCATTATAGAGCGACTGCACCGAAGTCTCGTAACGCGCGCAATAGTTGTTGATCGTACCGTCACGGTCCGAAATCAGCGCACGGAATCTTCGTCCCTGCAATTTTGTAAAAAGCGCATCCCACTCCTTCGAATCGGTAGTGGATGCAACAAGGCTTTGGATGAACCGATCACGCGGTTCGACAACAAAACGGAGGTCTTTTGCCAATTCGTCAATTTCGTAGCTGATGTCGGCTGCGATATCGGTATGCTCGTCCGCGGCGAGCAAGAGACGTTTGTCGGAAGGATCGGGAAGCGAGACACTGAGCAATTCGTGCGCCACATGAAGACACTCGACAGAGTGCTGATCAAGAGGCTCGTTCGTCAAAATCTGCGCCAATAATCGGCG
>CAZYXI010000136.1:0-2557 GCA_964651215.1 uncultured Candidatus Peribacteria bacterium | reverse complement strand
ACGGGATCGGCAGCGTGGGAGTTTTGGTGTGCTTTTGCATGGTACGAAGCCATTATAGCATGAATAAGCCGCGAAAATCCATCCGACTTTCTTACAGTCCTTATCCGGACATTTGGCTATCGCTTCAAATTGTTTTCCGGCTCATGAGAAAAAGGAAGAACGGAGAGACTTATTCTTGTAATTACTGAACGGAAATGATAAAATATATTGATACCATTACCAAATGGAATGCCGCGAATAACGAAAACAAACCATACCGAAAAATCTCAAACGGCGAATTGTACAAGCGGCAGACCAACCCATGGTGGTCAGTTGCGGCGAATGGGGATGATCTGGCACTTGGCGAGTTTGGGACTTGCGAGTCTCGCCTTCGTCGCCATCGGCATCGATTCGGCGGCGGCATCGCCGTTTACTTTTACCAAGAGTAATCATCAGGTCGTCGGAGGAGGTTTTGTGCCGCTTACCAGCAGCACGATAACCGAGGCGAGTGTTCCGATCAGCGGCAGTCATCGAGTAACTGTAAAACTGGTGGCAGATGGAGTGGTCGATGGTGGTTTGGTGATGGGTGAAGAAGACATTCTCGTCGCTGCCAACGGCGAAATCGATCAGCTACAGATCGAAGGCGATTCGACGATCACCCTTATCGCCGGTGATCCGGCGGTCGAACTCTTTGCGAATTATGATTTTACAGCGAATAACGGTGTCCTTAATACCGATATCCAAGTCGCAACGGATGATTTCGGTTTTGCCGAATTGGTCTTTACGGTCGAGACCGGTACCGGTACCACCGGTACCGCGCTCATAGATACGCGATTGCAAGGCGAAGAGAATTTTGAACTCGGCTTCCGCTTTGGTGAAGACAATATCGGCGGATTGCTCGATTTTGTACCTTCGACCGGCGGTGTTACCGTCAGTGAGGATCGCATTACCGGTATGATGTGGTCGGAGTTTTATGGCTGGATCGATCTGCAGCCGGCCGGAGGCGGCTTGACGGTCGATATCGTCTCGGCCGATCGCGCCGAAATCGATGGCTTTGCATGGAACAGTAAAACGGGATACATCTTTTTTGGCGCCATCGAAGGTGACAGTGGTGGAGTCTATATCGATGGTGATGGTTATATTCAAGGGACGGCGCTGACGGAAGAATTCGGCTACTTTAGCTTTGGCGATCACATGGAATTAAATCCGAATCAACAAGTGGTCCGTCAGCAGACAGCAGCAGCCAATCGACCTCACACTTGGGCAAAGACCACGTGGCAGTTCATCGACAACAACGCTCCTACCATCACCCTCGTTTCGCCGGATGATGCATCCAGCAGCAACAACCGCACCCCGACCTTTGCTTTTCATATCGAAGAAGAAGACGGCGAAGATGTCGGCTTTTTGATCGTGCTCGAACGCGAGGTAAGCCCGGGCGTCTGGTCGGTCTATCGCAGTTATGAGTTGCCCGTCGATCCGGATGGAGACGGCAACAACGATCTCTTGCCGCCGAACGGTGTCGGCGAAAATCACACGTACGAGTTCCCGACCGATATCAGTCCGGGTGACTACCGCTGGCGGATGCGTGCTTTTGACGAATATCTCGCGTGGTCGGATTATACGAGCTATCGCACCCTCACCATCGAAAACGCTGCGCCTCAGACCACACTGATCTTTCCGGAAGACTGTGATACCGGACCGACTTACACTCCGTGTAGTACAGATCATTTTTCGGATCGCCGACCGACATTCGACTTCGAGATCACCGAAGCGGATGGCGACAATATCCGCTATATCGTCGAAATCTCAGATGCCACTGATTTTTCCAATATTCTACAGCAGTCTTCGCCACTCTCTCCATACGGTGCGGCACAAGGTGCCGGTAACAGCTACAGCTACACCCCGTCCTTCAACCTCCCTGCCGGCGAACTGTATTGGCGTGTCGTCGCCACCGATATCTATGGCGCAACAGAAAACCCTCATCCGTACAATAAGTTTGTGATTTTTAACCAAGCACCGACTCTGGCGGATGTCTCGCTGCAAGACAACAACAATAATATTATCCCCGATGGTGCCGCCACCTACGACACCGCGCCCACACTTGTCTGGACAAGTGCCGATGCCGACACCGGTGCCACCGGTATTCTGACCGCGAAGATCCAGATCAGTGACGGTCTATTGACTCAAAATACTGAAGTAGATCATTTTCCCGGGTACTACCAATGGACAACAAATACTTGGGGAGTGGGCAATTATTCGGTTACCATCGAAGTCTGTGACGAAGACGATGAATGTAGTGATCCGACAACACTTTTCTTTATTCTCGAATCCCGCGACCAGTTCGGTAATGTCGGGACGGTTGTGATCCAGACCATGGAAAACAATAATAAAGACGGCGATCCCGAAGGACGCATGATCGGCAACGATGCTGATTCGACAAACAACAAATATGCCTGGAATCCGACCAATGGCTGGCTCGACCTCAATCCGGTCGGCGGCGGCGTGATCGTAGAAAACAGTCGCGTCCTCGGCTATGCCTGGAACGGCTCGAGCTGCGAGATCGTAGGCGGCTGCAGTT
>CAZYXI010000135.1:0-3724 GCA_964651215.1 uncultured Candidatus Peribacteria bacterium | reverse complement strand
GCTAACTATATCCTACGCAGTCGAAGGGACCGACAGTGTAATCGTAACGCCGCAGGCAAGCTACGATCCGTTCGCCAATCTGATCGGCAACTTTTTGCCACTCATGATGATGGGTGCTCCGGGTATCTCTGCTCCTGCCGGCGAACTGCCGACAGCGACCAGTGTCCCCGGACAGCCGGCGGAACTTCCCCTTGATGATGACACGGGCGCAATTGATACCGAGACCGGCACAACGATCGAAGGCGAGTTCCAACTCCCGGAAGGCGTCACTATCGAAGGCTTGCCCGAAGGCATGACCGAAGCCGATATCCAAGCGATGCTTGAGGCTTCGGGAGCGTCATTGCCGCAATAAGAGTTTCGATCCAACAACCTGCTGACCGCTTGCCGAGTCTCTGCCAGAATTTTCATTTGACAGAAGGGCAAGCGGTTCGGCACAATCTCCGTACTTTGTTTCATTCTTCATTTTTCGTTTCAGACCGTGCTGACAATCCGTTTACAACGTGCCGGAAGAAAAAAATCCCCTTTTTATCGCATCGTCGTCGCCGAACATTCGGCACCGATCAAGGGACGCTTTATCGAGCGTGTCGGGCACATGAATCCCCTTTCCAAACCCAAAGAAGTGGTTTTGAGCAACGAACGCATCGAATATTGGATGTCGGTCGGCGCCAAACCGAGTCAAACGGTCGCCCGTGTTTTGAGTAACAATGGCGTCGTCGGAGTGGACAAATACATCAAAAGCCGCGTGATGAAACCAAGCAAAGCCGAAGAGCGCGCCGCCGAGGCCGCCAAAAAGGCTCAAGAAGAAGCACAAAAAGCCGCCGAAGAAAAAGCCGCAGCAGCAGCTGCCGCAGCCGAAGCGGCAGCGAATGAAGAAGCCTCTGCAGAGAGTAGCGAAGAAGCTGTCTCTGAGAATGAGACATCCGCAGAGACTCCTGCGGAAGAAGCTTCTACCGAAGCCGCAACAGAAGCAGAACCGGAACAGACTGAAGAAGCAAAAGCGGAAGAGCCTGTTGCCGAAGAGGCTCCTGCCGAGAAGGTGGAAGAGGAGGCTGCTCCTGAGGCAGAAGCAACCGAAGAAACAGCTGTCGATACCGAAGAAAAGAAGTCATAATGTCTTCTTTCCTATTTCATTCCTCCCATGACTACTCCTGCTGATCAGAGTTTTATCGAGTATGTCGTCAAGTCCATGGTGGACTATCCCGATGATGTCGTCATCGAACGCAAGGTCGACGAGCTTGGTATTCTTTTGGAACTCCGTGTCCATCCCGACGACATCGGGAAAGTGATCGGAAAAGAAGGTCAGACCATCAAATCCTTGCGTGTCCTGCTCCGCGTCGTTGGCGCAAAAGACGGTGGCAGTCGTGTCAATCTCCGTCTTATCGATCCGAATAGACCAAATGAATGATGAACCGATACTGCAGGCGACTTCTTCGGGTTACAACATCGTTGACCTGATCAATGTCACGATCGCTTTCGCCATTATCGTCGCGGGAGCGCTCTCGATCTTCTACATCTTTTATGGAGGGATCTCGTTTATCCTTTCCGGTGGACAAGAAGACAAGATCAAACAAGCCGTTCACACCATCCGCTACGCCATCATCGGACTGGTGATCACCATCTTTGCGGTCACGATCATCGCGATCGTCGGCAGCATTTTTAACTTTGACCTCACCGCGTACATCCGCTGGGACAAGATGAGCGAGATCATCCAAAGCATCCTGTCACGCATCACCAACGAGAGCAGTTCGTTTGAAGACAGCGACACTCTTTCTGCGCTCAAAACCCTTGTCACCTAACTCTTGATCCTGATTTGAACACCTTGTTATGGAAGAAAATATCAATCTGCCAGCCATCGATGTCATCGAGGCGATCAATATCGGTATTGCGCTTGCCCTTGTCATCGCCGGTGGACTCTCGGTGTTCTACATCTTTTTGGGCGGCATCAATTTTATCCTCTCCGGCGGTGATGACGAAAAGGTCAAAAAAGCGGTTCACACCATCCGCTACGCCATCATCGGACTGGTGATCACCATCTTTGCGGTCACGATCGTGTCACTCATCGGCAGCATCTTTAATTTCCCACTCACAAAATATATCCAATGGGACAATATGACAGAGCTCGTCGGCTCGATCATCGAACGCATGGGAGAACAGTCAGAACTTAACGGTAGCGGAAGTCAGCAACAGACCTTGAATTGAGCGACTGTCACCGGCAGACGCGTCGGATCCGTTTGCGCTTTTTTGGTGGAGGATTTTTTTGCATCTTACCGATACCGATTCCGAAGCGAGAATGTGCACACGAGCCGATGGAATGCTGCTCACTTGGTCTTCATTTAAATTCCGTGCGACTTGCGACGGGTGACTTGTCCTTTGCTCCAACCGGTTTCCAAAACAAAAAACCGAACAGCCGCCGAAAGCCGTGCCGTCGATAAAATCGATGTGCTTTCACGCGGTGCGGACTCGAAGCAAGGACGATCATTTCGGAGCCGGATGCCTGCGCCGATTGCTCGATATTCTGCACCATTGCACTCCCGAGTCCCCTTTTTTGCATCTTGGGATGAACACCGAAAGCGCGCACATAGAGATATTTTTTTCCGAAGAAAGTGAGTGTCGTCAGTACCGCGAGCGCCATAATGCGCTTGGCACGCTGATGTTTTTTGGCGACGAGTATCCGAGCATTCGGATCGTGGCGAGTGTTTTTGAGGAAACGATAGCCGGCTGCGATTCCGATCGCCGGCCAGATCACTCGCAAGATGCGAGTGGCTTTGCGATTTTGTTTGCGCCGTTGCAGGAGAGTGAATATTTTCACAGAAGTATTTTTCAGCAGACGGACAAAAAAAACAATCCTTTGCTTTTTTGTGCTTTTGTCCTACAATGTTGCTACGTATGAAGCTGCTTACAAAAAAAATCGGCATTCTCGGCTACGGGGTCGAAGGCAAGTCGCTCGCGCGCTTTCTGGAGAGCCGTCATGTCCGCGATTTGAAGATTTTTGATGAAAAACAAAGTGAATTTCCGGATTTCTCGCAGATCGGTGACCGTGATGTGCTTTTCCGTTCTCCCGGTATCCCGCCGCATCATCCGGCACTGCTCAACTATTCCGGTAAAGTCATGGGGGGTACGGAGCTGTTTTTGCAGCTTTGCCCGACCAAGAAGACCATCGGTATCACCGGCAGTAAAGGGAAGGGCACGACTTCGACCTTGGCGACCAAGATGTTCGAAGAAGCGAATGATACCGTGCATTTGGTCGGGAATATCGGCAATCCTTTTTTTGATGTCCTGCCGGAATTACGCACCCGAGATGTCGTGGTCTCGGAATTGTCGAGTTTTCAGTTGTGGGACTGTAACCAATCACCACAGATCGCCGTGATCCTCCGGATCGCCCCGGATCACCTCGAAGTCCACAAAAGCTTTGAAGAATATGTCGAAGCGAAGAAGAATATCTTTTTGCACCAAAAATCCGGTGGCAAAGTCGTTTATCTGGCGGATTGTCCGACCGCAAGTCAGATGGTCGCCGAAGTGGAAGCCGAGCGCCTCGTGCCGGTCTCGACAAAGCAAGAACTGCCGCTTGGTGTCTTTATCCGCGAAGGAATGATCGTTTGGAAGTCAGAAGAAGGAGAAGAAGAGATCGTACCACTGACCGACATCCATATCCCCGGTGAGCACAATCACGAAAACGTCGTGGCGGCGGTCGCCATCGCCAAACTTCTCAATGTCCGCACCGTTC
>CAZYXI010000134.1:0-3743 GCA_964651215.1 uncultured Candidatus Peribacteria bacterium | reverse complement strand
ATCTTTTGTATTCAACATCAAGTTTTCTCCTGAGAGATCCTTAAAATATCCGTCGCCAACCATGACACACGCGCATACTCCGGTCTTGGAACACGAGGTCTTGAGTGCGCTTGATTTGCAAAAAGGTGCAACGGTGATCGACGCGACCCTCGGTATGGGCGGTCACGCTCGCCGCATTTTGGAGCAAATCGGCTCTCGAGGCAAACTCCTCGCTTTCGAATGGGATGAGCGCAATCGCGCGCTTGCCGCCGAACGCTTGGCGGATTTCTCGAATGTCGAGATCATTCCGACGAGTTTTGCAGAGATGCAAGCACAATGCACCAAACGAGGCGTCTCTGAGGTCGATGCGATCCTGATGGATCTTGGTATCTCCTCGCCACATTTGGACGATGCCGAACGCGGCTTTTCATTCCGCCACGCCGGTCCACTCGACATGCGCATGGACAGTTCGAAGCCACTCTCCGCGGCCGATCTCCTTAACACCCTCTCCGAACAAGAACTTTTGCATATTTTTCGCACGTTGGGCGAAGAGCCGTTTGCCCGTCCGATCGCCGCACAGGTCATCGCTCTGCGCAAAGAGAAACCATTTACCACCACCACAGACCTCTTTGCCGCCGTTGAGACCATTTGCTATCGCAATCCCAAAAAAGCCGCCGCACGTATTTTTCAAGCGCTGCGTATCGCGGTCAATCACGAACTGGAAGAGCTGGAGCACGCTCTGCCACAAGCAGTCTCGCTGCTCGCTCCCGGAGGCAGACTCGCTATTATCACCTTTCATTCACTCGAAGACCGCATCGTCAAAAATTTTTTCCGTGATACCGAACGTGCTTCCAAAGGCAAAACCCCGTCATGGCGCCGGATCAACAAAAAAGTCATTGTTCCGTCCGAACAAGAAATGACAGATAATCCTCGCTCTCGCAGCGCAAAACTCCGCATTCTCCAAAGGCTTTCCTCCTCTTGACCCCTTTCGTGCCCGAATATCAACTTGCTCCATCGGCCAACTCGCGTCCCCCTTCCAACAAGCGACCGCTTTCGGAACGGATCGAGCTCGGTGTCGGAGCATTCCTTTTTATCACGGTGACGATCATCTGTCTTTTGGCGCTGCTGTTTTTGTCGCACAGTAATCGCGTGGCGACGCGCGGGTACGAACTAAAGATGCTGCAGACCAAACGCATCGACCTGATGCGCCAAAATGAAGTACTTTCGATGCAGATCGCCGACCTGCAAGCACTTCATGCTCTCGAAAACGATTCGACGATCAAGCGCATGGTCAAGGTCGACAGACCGCAATATATCCGCACCGACACCGCCGTGGCGCAACTCGGCGAAGACCAATCCGGTATTTAAGATCAAAAAAAACTCCTATTCGCTAAAGGAATGAGCGATTTTTTGAGGAACTGAAAAGTTGATTATTGCGCCTGATAGAGTTTCCAGCTGACCGGATTTGCCAGGAGTGCCGATTGCAAGACGCGCTTGGCATCGACCGTTTCTGAAAATCGCCAAACGACTCCCGATGTCACCGTGATGTCTTTTATACCGAGATGCTTTTTGAGCAGGGCGGTTTTTTCTTCCCCGACGATGTCATCATTTTCTTTTGCGAGCAGTGTGAGGGAAGCTGACGGCGCCGGTACGGCGATCAATTGTTGCCCTTGCACCCGCAACCAATCGTCACCGAGATGGACCAAGGCGCTTTCTTTGTTGTCGTTATAAAACTCGCCGGAAAACAGCAGTTTTTTGATAAGGGTATCGGCATTTGTCGAAGCTTCAATCCCCCAGTATTGACTGCGCTCAAGCGTAAGTCCGGGCATGTCGAGAGCGCGACGCATCGCCCATTCGATGGTTTTTTCGGCATTGTCGGTGATCTTTTGCGTGATAAAGATCTCGATCGGCAGATCCGGCTTGGGCTCGATCACCGGGGTCGCCTGTGAAGCGGGGGTGGCACCTTGTTCGGAAGTAGGCGTGTCGGCGAAATAGCGGTGAAGGGATGCGAAGATCTGTTGTCCTTCGGGCACACGCTCCGGATGCGGCATCATCGCCATCACATTGCCTGCCGGATTACTTACCGCCGCCAGGTTGGCAAGGGAACCGTTGGGATTGACAGGGAAAGCATCGCTGACATTGCCGTCGGCATCACAGTATGTCATGGCATTCTGTCCGTTTTGCAGCAAAGCACTGAGCACTGTGTCACTTGCCACAAAGCGTCCTTCCCCATGGGCGATCGGCAGGCGCAAGACGCCGTCAAAGTTGGTCCAAGCACATGGCTTGCCACTCGGTTTGATGTGGATAAAATCGTGATAATAGCCGGCACCGAGGATCTCGCCGTCTTTTTGGCGGCGATTGCGAGCGAGTGCCATATCCATGCGTTCTTCCGAAAACCCGGGAACAAGTCCCGTTTCGACCAAAACCTGAGCACCGTTGCAGATCCCAAGGATCGGCTTGCCGAGTGCCGCCATCTGCCTCAGTGTCGCTTTGATCGGACTGGCGGCCGCCACGACTCCGCTGCGTCCGCGGTCTTCATACGAAAATCCTCCCGGGATCACGAGTCCGTCACTCGCCAAGATCTCTGCCGGATCGGCATTCCAACGGAATATCTTGGAAGCAAAACCGGCGGCGCGGATCATGCGCGCGGTTTCGACTTCGCAATTGGTGCCGGGAAAGACGAGGACATTGATATTTTTCATGCACATATTTTGCATGAAATCCTTGCAAATTCAAAACCGGTTTTCTCTTTCAAAGAGTATTGCTTCAGGCTTGAGAATATCGGATCTTCGTTTAAAAATACGCGAGCGGGTTCTTCTTTGCACCGCTGACGATAACTTCGAAATGCAAGTGGATACCGGTTCGACCGTACACTCGTCCGGAATTTCCCATGTATCCCACAGGAGCGCCGCGACCGACCTCATCACCGACCGAGACATAGATCTCTTTCAAATGCGCGTAGAGCGTCTTCATGCCGTTGCCATGGTCGATCACCACGACATTTCCATAGCCGCCGTTCCAACCGCTGGCAGCGCGCTCGACGGTACCGCCGTCCGCCGCCCAGACCGTCGAGCCGCCGTTTTGGGCGATATCGACCGCATAGTGACCGTAATGATAATACTGGGTAAATTTGCCTTGCGTCGGGAAGAGTAGCCGACCATATGTTTCTGTCCCAGATGGGGCACCGGCTCCGGACACAAACGCGTTCGCAGCAGCAGAGCCGCCGCCGCGCGCCACCACCGGTTTGGGTGCGGCTTTTTTGGCACCGGGAAGGATCAATTCCATTCCTTCCGCCAAAATCGCGCCTTCGGTCAATTGGTTCTGCGTGAGGATCTTTTCGACATCGACATTGTATTTTTTACCGATCGAACTGAGCGTGTCGCCTTTGGCAACGACATGGAGCAGCCCGTCGGCTGCGGGGATCTTGAGGACAGTCCCTGGCTTGAGGCGCTTCGGATCAAGAAAACCGTTGTTTTGGAGAATAGTGTTCTGCGAAACACCGAATTTGACGGCGATATCCGAAATCGTATCGTTCGGTTGCACCGTATATTCCACCGCACCACCGACATCACTGCGATCGCCGACTTCGGTCCACATCTCCGGCTTTAACAAAAAGCCGTCTTCGACAAAGACCATGTCTTCGATCGGAGCATTGATGACTTCTTCATAAGACGCCGCATACCCGACGCCGGAAACCGCAAAGCGCGGGACGATCGAAAAGAAAAAGAGAGCGAGCGTCGCGATCGAAAGTACCCGCCAAAAGA
>CAZYXI010000133.1:3225-3783 GCA_964651215.1 uncultured Candidatus Peribacteria bacterium | reverse complement strand
GGCATTTCGAGCATATCAGTCCGGTATCGTCGATATCCAAGCAAAAGTCAGTATCCGAATCGGCGGCAACATCATCGAAGACACAAGCGTCGGCAGAATGCTCTTTAATCAGATCCTGCCGACAGCGATCGAATACAAGAATCACACCTTCCGCAAAAAAGACCTCGAAAACCTCGTTCATGAGATCTTCGAGAAAACCGATACCGAAACCACGGCGATCACTGCGGATGCCATCAAAAAAATCGGGTTTTACTATGCGACTCGTTCCGGAGTGTCCATCGGACATGCCGATATGATCATTCCGTCAGAGAAAGAAGCGATCCTCAAAGATGCCGAAGAAAAAGTGCGCATGATCAGTAATCAATACTGGAAAGGCTTCATCACCGATCACGAACGCTATTTGAATTCGATCCGCATCTGGTCCCAAGCCAAGACCGATATCACGAGCGTCATGATCAAGAATTTTCAGAAAAATCCCGAAAACGACATTCTCTACATGATCGATTCCGCGGCGCGTGGTAACTGGGGACAAGCGACTCAGCTTTGCGGCATGAAGGA
>CAZYXI010000133.1:0-3215 GCA_964651215.1 uncultured Candidatus Peribacteria bacterium | reverse complement strand
GAAGGCTTTACCATTCTTGAATACTTTATCGCAACTCATGGAGGACGTAAGGGAAAATCCGACACCGCGTTGAAGACTGCGGAAGCGGGCTATCTGACCCGCCGTTTGGTGGATGCGGTACAAGATATCGTCATCAGAGAGATCGACTGCGGACAGCAACACATTCATGATGTCACGCGCAGTGAATCGGAGAAGATCGGCGAAGCATTCGAAAACCGGATCTTCGGTCGTACACTCGCTTCCGCATTGGTCGACCCCAAGACCGGTGAAGTCTTGGCGGAAAAAGACCGTCACATCAACCAAGAAGTCATCGCCATTATCGTCAAGCACAAAATCGATTCCGTACCGGTACGATCGGTCATGACCTGCCGTACCCAAAACGGGATCTGTCAAAAATGCTACGGCTACGACCTCGGAAACAACAAGCCGGTCGAACTGGGAGTACCGGTCGGGATCATCGCCGCACAATCGATCGGCGAACCGGGAACCCAGCTCACCATGCGTACCTTCCACATGGGAGGAGTCGCCGGCGAAGGCGATATCACCCAAGGTCTAACCCGGGTCGAAGAGTTGTTTGAAGCGCGTTCGCCAAAGACTCCGGCGGTCTTGTCGGAGATCGGCGGCAAAGTCCACATCAACCATGAAGGCGACCAAGTCGCGATCACGATCATCGCTGAACAACTCGGCAAGGATTCGTATCACCTCGAAAAGGGAGTCAAAGTCGCAGTCAAAGAAGGCGAAGCAGTCAAACAGAACCAGATCCTTGCCAAAGGCAGCAATATCTTGCGCGTCACCCACCCCGGCAAAGTCATCGAGATCACCGATCAGACTATTGTCATCGAACATACCGAGCGCATCGAAAAAGAGTATAAACTCTCTTCCAAGGATTCATTGGTGGTCGAAAACGGCCAGGTGATCAGATCCGGCGATCCGCTCACTATCGGACACTTCGACCTCAAAAAACTGATGGAGCTCTCTGACGTCTATGCCGTCCAACGCTATCTGATGAACGAAGTCCAAGGCATCTACGCGAGCCAAGGTCAGTCGATCAACGACAAGCATATCGAGATCATCGTCAAACAGATGTTCTCACGCGTTCGTGTCATCGATCCGGGCGATATCCAAGATGTCCTGGCCGGAGAACACTTCGATTACCAAAAGATCATCGAGCTGAACGAAAAGATCAAAGCGGAGGGTGGCAAAGAAGCACATTTCGAAAGACTGCTCCTCGGACTGACACGCATCTCTCTTGCCACGGATTCGTGGCTGTCGGCAGCGAGTTTCCAAGAAACGATCCGCGTTTTGGTCGAAGCCGCCACCACCGGCAAGATCGACAATCTCGAAGGATTAAAGGAAAATGTGATCATCGGAAAATTGATCCCTGCCGGTCATATTTTCCGCAAAGATTACTACCAAAAACATCCCCAAGAGCAACCTGCATAAAAGCGCTTGCGCTCCGCAAAAAAGTTTGGCAGAATGCCTTGGCTTTTTCTCATCACCCCCCTTTTCATGCCTACGGTCAACCAATTGATCCGCAATCCGCGCAGAAAGATCAGGAAAAAAAGTAAATCCCCTGCTCTTCAAAACACCTTCAACACGCTCAAGTCCGAACCGGTCAAGCTCAAGAACGGTGCTCCGCAAAAACGCGGTGTCTGTATCAGGGTAACGACGATGACGCCGAAAAAACCGAACTCGGCGCTGCGAAAAGTCGCTCGTGTCCGATTGACGAACGGAATGGAGGTGAATGCCTACATCATGGGAGAAGGTCACAATTTGCAAGAACACAGTGTGGTGCTCGTACGTGGCGGTCGTGTCAAAGACTTGCCGGGTGTGCGCTACCACATCGTCCGCGGTACGCTTGACTCCGAAGGCGTCAAGAATCGCCAAAAGTCTCGCAGTCTCTACGGGGCAAAACGTCCGAAGAAATAATATTTTTATTGAGATATGCCGCAAAAACGCGCCACCTTCGTCCCCCAGCATTCGTCTGAATTGCTCGAAAAATTTATCAACTGTCTGATGCAGGATGGGAAGAAACATCTCGCACGCCGTATTCTGGCGCACTCGTTCGAGTTGATCCAGAAAAAAGATCCGAGTCGTGACCCGAAAGAAGTCTTCGAATTTGCACTCCGCAACATCATGCCGAACATCGAAGTCCGTCCCAAACGTGTCGGTGGAGCCATCTATCAGATCCCGGTCGAAGTCCATCCCAATCGTCAGCGTACGCTTGCCATCCGCTGGATCATCTCTGCGGCACGGGCACGCAAAGGCACCATGGCGGAGCGACTTTCCGCCGAAGTCCTCGATGCCGTCAACGATCAGGGAGCGGCATTCAAAAAGAAAGAGAGTGTCAAACAGATGGCAAAGGCAAACAAAGCGTTTGCGCATTTCGCTCGCTTCTAGTCGGCTGCTGCGTTTTCTGCTTGCGTTCGCCTCATCCAAATTCCTCTCGAGCCGAGTTTTTTTTCGTGCTATACTGATACTTGGTTTTGCCATCCCGCCCATTCCTCATCGCAAATGAGTCAACAACATATCCTTGTCGCGCTCGTCGAAAACAAGTCCGGAGTCCTTAATCGGATCTCTTCCCTCTTTCGCAAACGCCAGTTCAATATCGATTCGCTCAATGTCGGTCGCACCGAAAACCCGGAAGTCTCGCGCATGACGATCGCCGTCGATGGAAGCAAGACCAATGTCGAACAGGTCATCAAGCAGCTCTACAAGATCGTCAATGTCCTCAAGGTGTCGAATGTGACCCAAGATGAAACCGTGATCCGCGAGACGCTGCTCATCAAAGTCCACGCGACCAAATCGATGCGGACGGAGGTCTTGCAGTTTGGCGATGTCTTCCGCGCTAAGACGGTGGATATTTCTCCCGATGCCCTCATTTTTGAACTGACATCACGACCGGTCAAAGTTGAAGCATTTATCGAGGCGATGCGCCCGTTTGGCATCCGCGAGATGGTTCGCACCGGTGTAACAGCGATGAATCGCGGCAAAAGCGGCGAGATCAAGCAACGAGAGGTGTGATTTTATAGGAATCGGCATACTCTTCCGCTTGCGAATCCAAGTGGCTTTTTGCGATAATAAAGCGGTCACGTGCCGACGTGGCGGAATTGGTAGACGCGCATGCTTCAGGCGCATGTGAGAGCAATCTCGTGGAGGTTCGAGTCCTCTCGTCGGCACCATGTTTCAACCATAAAAATCCATAAAATGAATCC
>CAZYXI010000132.1:0-3785 GCA_964651215.1 uncultured Candidatus Peribacteria bacterium | reverse complement strand
CTTGCCCGTCTGTCTCACTCCTCATTAAAAAGCCACCTTTTGCCGCCGCCATCTTCGATCTCGATGGTGTGATCACCAAGACCGCACGCGTCCATTTTGCCGCTTGGAAACAGATGTTCGATGCATTTTTGGCAAAACATGCCGCGCAAGACAATCGACCGTTCCACCCTTTTTCCGAAGAAGAGTATCTGGCATATGTCGATGGCAAACCGCGGTTCAAAGGCGTCGAATCATTTCTGGCGGCGCGCGCGATCGCCTTGCCATTTGGCGATCCGGATGACGATGGTACCGGTGATACCGTGTGCGGACTCGGCAATCGCAAGAATCGTTTTTTTCAATCGATCATCAAAAACGAAGGCGCCGAAATGTTTCCCAATATAGTCGAATTTTTGCAATCTCTGCGTAAAAAAGGGGTGGCGATCGGGCTGGCGACTTCGAGCAAAAACGGCAAACTGATCCTCAAAAAAGCCGGCATCACCGAGTATTTTGATGCCGTTGTCGATGGTGTCGAATCCGCCAAAATCGGACTTGCCGGCAAACCGGCACCGGATATTTTTCTGAAAGCGGCCGAACTCTTGGGGGTACTGCCGCAAGACTGCATCTTGTTTGAAGATGCCCTTTCCGGTGTTGCTGCCGGCAAGCGAGGCAATTTTGGTTTGGTCGTTGGAGTCAGTCATGGTCACGAGTCCGAAGCGTTACGATCCGCCGGTGCCGATATGATCATTTCCGATCTCGGCGAACTCTCGTTCGAAACACTTGCAGAGTGGTTTTGCAGCGGCATCGAAGCGGACAGTTGGAAGCTGACCTACCACGGCTTCGATCCGGCGGCGGAAAAATTGCGTGAAGTACTGACGACTGTCGGAAACGGCTATTTTGGCACACGCGGCGCCTATGAGGGCGAAGCTGCCGGTGAATCGCACTACCCCGGCACTTATATGACCGGCGTTTACAACAAACTTCCTTCCGAGGTGCATGGCATGACGATTGTGAATAATGACCTTGTCAATTGTCCCAATTGGCTGCCGATCGAATTCCGCATTGGCAAGGGCGAGTACAAAAGTCCTTTGCAGATGCGACTCCACGAATATACGCACTCGATCAATATCAAAGATGCGATCATGGAACGCCATTTTGTCTGCGAAGACGAATGCGGACGCATGACCAAAATCGTCTCCCGTCGCTTTGCGAGTATGGCGGATCCGCATTGTGCCGCACTTCGGTTCGAACTGACGCCGCTCAATTATTCCGCGACCATTACGCTTCGCTCCGGTCTGGACGGCACGGTGATCAATGCCGGTGTCGATCGCTACAAAGCCCTCAACTCGCAGCATCTCGAACCGGTCACCGCCAAGGCGGAAGTTGATCAACTTTCTCTTGTGATCCGCACAGTCACTTCGCATCTCACGATTGCAATGAGTGCAAGGCATCACTTGTTTTGCGGCGAGGAACCAATGGCAGTCAATTCCGTTTCTGCAAGCGAGCCCGGCAAGATCTCGGCAGAATTCACGTTTGAAGCGACCGAAGGAAAGTCCTATGCTCTCGAAAAAACCGTCTGCCTTGTCAATTCTCTCGATCGCGCGGCCGATGATCCGCTGCGCTTCAGCCAAACCCACCTCGCGGCGGATGCGACTTTTGCCGCTCTGCAACAGCAACATCAAGCGGCGTGGCAGACATTGTGGCAGCAGGCGGATATCCGGATCGAACGGGATCGCTTTTCCCAAAAAGCGCTCAGACTGCATATCTACCATCTGCTCGTGACCGCTTCGATCCACAACAAAAAGCTCGACGCCGGTATGCCGGCACGCGGACTGCACGGAGAGGCGTATCGGGGGCATATCTTTTGGGATGAACTCTATGTCTTCCCGTTTTACAATATGTATTTCCCCGAAATCACCAAAGCTCTCCTCATGTACCGCTACCATCGCCTCGATGCGGCGCGCGCGTATGCTGAAGAAAACGGTTACTCCGGGGCGATGTTTCCGCAGCAGACCGCGGATGACGGATTGGAAGAATCTCAGGTCATCCACTATAATCCGCTTTCCGGCAAGTGGGATCCCGACCTCAGTCGTCGGCAACGCCATGTTTCGATCGCCGTCTTCTACAATGTCTGGACATATGTCAATCACACCGATGACCGGGATTTTCTCGAAAAGTTCGGTGCTGAGATGCTGATCGAGATCGCGCGCTTTTGGGCGAGTATCGCCACCTTCGACAAAAAAAGCGGTCGCTACCATATCGCCGGCGTAATGGGTCCGGACGAGTATCACGAAAAACTCCCGGACTCCGACGAACCCGGTATCACCGACAACGCGTACACGAACATCATGGTCGTGTGGCTGCTCGAAAAAATCCTCGATATATTGCCGCAATTGCCGGATGCGGTTCGCGATGCGCTTTTTCAGAAGCTCAAGTTCGATGAACATGAAACGGAGAAATGGCACGATATGATCGCCAAGATGCACGTCATCATCACCGCTGATAATGTTCTCAGTCAATTCGAGGGCTACATGGATCTGCCCGAACTCGACTGGGACAAGTATCGTAACAAATACCCCAATATCCAGCGGATGGATCGGATCCTCAAAAGTGAAAATGATTCACCGGATCATTACAAGGTAGCGAAACAAGCGGATGTGCTGATGCTCTATTATCTGCTCGCGCCGCAAAAAGTGGTCGATATCCTCACCGATCTCGGCTACAAAGTGCCGGACGCGCAGACATTCCTCCAAAAAAACTACGCCTACTACATCACGCGTACCAGTCACGGATCGACGCTCAGCAAGATCGTCCATGCGACTATTGCTCACAACCTGACGACCGATGGCGAAACGTGGCAATGGTTTATGGATGCGCTGCGTAGTGATATCGAAGACACGCAGGGTGGCACGACCCTCGAAGGCATCCATACCGGCGTGATGGCGGGAACGGTCGAAATCGCCATTCGCAATTTTGGCGGTGTGGCGTTCGAGCATGACCGCTTGGTGATCGCGCCAAATCTACCTCATCATTGGCACCGAATGACCTTCTGCGTTTGGCATCATGATATACGCTATCACCTTGAACTGACTCCCAAAACGATTACCGTAGTCGCTACGCCAAAGCGACCGACCGATACAAAATCGGTACAGATCGAGGTGTTCGGCAAGCTCTGCAAATTGAGTTTTGGCACCAAAAAGACGTTCCGTGCCACTACCAATACTTGCTGACTTTTGCTAAAGCCGACTGAGGAGCCGTAGCATCATATAGGTGATCTTGGCGAATTCGGCACGCGTTACCGAAGCGTTCGGGCGGAAATCGCCATTCTCGAATCCACCGACGATCTTGTTGTCGCTCGCCCACATGATATGCTGAAAGTACCACGCATCCGGTGTGACATCGGCAAAGTCACTCTCATTATATGGAATGCTGGTCGGATCGACACCGGCAGCAAGCGCGATGATCTTGAGCGCTTCGGCGCGTGAGACCTCGGCATTCGGCTTGAAACTGCCATCGGCAAAACCATTGACGATTGCTGTGTCTTTTGCGGCTTGAATGTAGACGGCATACCAACTCTCGAGTTCGACATCGGAATAAGGTGCTTCGGTCAGATTTTCCGGAATCGGATGATCAAATGCCTTGAGGGCGATCTTGACCGCTTCGGCGCGAGTGAGGGGATTGTCCGGTCCAAAACTACCATCGCCGTAGCCGCTGATGATCTCTCTTGAGACAAGCGCGGTGACAAAACTTTTTGCCCAGTGTCCATCGATATCACTAAGCTCGACACTTTCATCATCACTAAAGAGTTC
>CAZYXI010000131.1:0-3812 GCA_964651215.1 uncultured Candidatus Peribacteria bacterium | reverse complement strand
TTGTGCCCGCGTTTGGTGTCAGTACCATCTTTTTCTTGATCGCGTTGACACTTTTGGTCTTGTCGTTTTTGCTCGCACCCAAACAACTCCTCTTGGCAAAAGCGGTGTTTGCGACCGTGTTTCTCGGCGGAGCGGCATTCGGCGATGCGCTTACCAGTCAAGCGGCATTCTATGACGACGCCATCGACCTCAACACGACATACAATCGCGTCTTGATCCGCGAAGGCGAACGTAACGATCGTCCGATCCGGGAGATGATGATCAGCAACGAACACAGTTCGGCGATGTACTTGGACGGAGACGATCTCGTTTACGAATACACCAAGTTTTACCATCTCGCGCGGCATTTCTTCCCGGATTTCAAATCCGGTCTCGTGCTTGGTGGGGCAGGATATTCTTTCCCTAAGTCGTTTTTACAGACGTACCCCGATGCCCGACTCGATGTGGTCGAGATTGATCCGGGGCTGACCGAGATCGCCCGAGAATATTTCGACTTGCCGGATGATCCGCGTCTGACGATCCATCACGAAGACGCGCGCACGTTTTTAAACACCACTGACAAAACCTTTGATGTCATCTTCGGCGATGCCTTCAACTCGCAATACTCCATCCCGTTCCACCTGACCACCAAAGAAGCGGTACAGAAAAAATTCGACATTCTCTCGGACAAAGGGGTCGTTATCCTCAATGTCATTTCCGCAGTCGAAGGCGATCGCGGCAAATTCCTCCGCGCGGAGTACGCGACCTACAAAGAGATATTTCCTCATGTCTTGGTCTTTCCCGTCCGTGACAATCGCTCTGGTGATCGCGTGCAAAACATCATCCTCGTCGCAAGCAAAAATCCACAACTGCCGCCCTCGACCAGTCGTGATTCCGAGATCAATCGCTACTTGCAGCAATACTGGTCCAAGGAAATCCCGCTCGATATGCCGGTGTTGACCGATGATTATGCACCGGTCGATTATTATATCAGTCACATCCTGAAGGATCTCTGATTTTTTCCACCATCATGGCAAAACGCGAAGAACGGACGATCATCAGTATCCTCGGGCGGACGAATGCCGGCAAAAGCAGTCTCCTCAATCTTTTGAGCGGACAGAAAGATTTTGCGATCGTCGATGCCACACCCGGGACGACCGCCGATACGGTGATCGCGACCATGGAGATCCACGATATGGGACCGTTTAAGATCTTTGATACCGCCGGTATCGATGAAGAGTCCGAACTGGGGCGCAAAAAACGGCAAAAATCCTTTGAAGCTCTCGAAGAATCCGACCTCTGTTTACTCAAGATCGATCTGCTCAAGGCAGTCAAAACGGAAGATTTTTCTCTCGAATTAGCGCTTTTGGAGCACGCTGATCGCTGGGGAAAGCAGATCTTGGCGATCTACAATATCATCGATACCAATGCCAATATCTCCGATGCCGAAGTTCAGGCGTACAAGCGCACTCTCGATGAGCGACTCGGCTGCCCGAGTATCGCGATCCGCGCCAATGACAGTGCCTATCAGGCGCCGCTGATTGATTTTCTCAAGAACAATTTTTCCCAAGAAAATCGACATATCGACCTTTTGCCAAGTGTCGGCGAAAAGGGTTTTGTCTTGCTTGTGATCCCGATGGACGAAGAGACTCCCACCCAACGCTTGCTCAGACCGCAAGATATGGCGCTCGAACGCTTGCTGCGACAGTTTGCGATCCCGGTGATGTTCCGCCTCGACCTCGGCAAAGCACGGAGTGAAGATCCGGCTCTGCGTGCAGAGGAAGAGCGGCGATATCATGATCTGCTCGACTTGTTGCAAAACTCTTCCGAAGGTTTGCAATTGGTGGTGACCGACAGTCAGGCATTTGACATCGTTGCCCATTGGACGGATGAGGCGATCCCGCTGACTTCATTTTCCGTGATGATGGCGAACTATATGAGCTATGGGAATCTTCCGGGTCTTCTTGCGGGAGCGCGAATGCTCGATTCACTCAAAGCCGGTGACAAGGTTCTGATCGTCGAGGCGTGCAATCACAATCGCAAGTGTGACGACATCGGTACGGTACAACTTCCGCGCATCATCAAAGACAAAGCCGACCCGGAGATCGAAGTCGAATTCTGTTTCGGCCGCACGTTTCCGGAAGACGTCAGCGAGTACAGCTTGGTCGTTCATTGCGGCGCGTGTATGATCGATCGTCAAAAATACCATCGCCGCTTGAGGCTCTGCGAGCGCGCCGGCGTGCCGTTTACCAATTACGGTTTCCTCCTTTCCTACGCGCAAAATGAGGCGGTGATGCAACGCGTCGTGCAGCCGTTTTTGTAAAAGCAGATCGAAAGAAATATCCGAACAGCCTTCCCTCTGATACTTGTCCGCCTAGGTGGAAGGAGGTTTTCTTAATGAGAAATATTTTTTTCGCAGATTTGAAAGGACAAGCAATATCGACTACTATTAATCGTGTTTTTAGCATTTCATGCGCAAAAAAATCCTCCTCCTCGGTTCCGGCGAACTTGGCAAAGAACTGACCATTGCCTTGCAACGACTCGGGCAACACATCATCGCCGTTGATTCGTACGACAATGCTCCGGCAATGCAAGTCGCGCATGAGCGAGAGATCATCAATATGCTCGATGGTGACGCGCTCGATGCTCTTGTCGAAAAACATCAGCCGGATCTGATCGTGCCCGAAATCGAGGCGATCGCCACGCACCGATTCTACGATTACGAAAAACAAGGCTTCCACGTTGTCCCGAGCGCAAAAGCGGCAAACTACACCATGAATCGCAAACTGATCCGCGACCTTGCCGCGCAAGAACTCGGTCTGTTGACCGCCAAGTATCGCTACGCCACTACCGAAGCCGAAATGCGCGCAGCGATCGAGACCGTCGGCTTGCCGTGTGTCGTCAAGCCGTTGATGTCCTCTTCCGGCAAAGGACAATCGATCGTCAGATCAACAGACCAGATCACCGCTGCGTGGGAATATTCGCAACAGGGGAGTCGAGCCGGTGCCGGCGAGATCATTGTGGAAGGATTTGTCGATTTCCATACCGAGATCACGCTGCTGACGGTCACGCAAAAAAATGGACAGACCTTGTTTTGTCCGGCGCTTGAGCATCGGCAAGAGCGCGGCGATTATCAAGAAAGCTGGCAACCAAGCGGGATTTCTGCAGCAGATTTCGCATCAGCATGCCAAATGGCGGAAAAAGTGACGACCGCGCTTGGCGGTGCCGGGATTTGGGGAGTGGAATTTTTTATCGCCGAGACAGGTGTCTATTTTTCCGAGCTTTCGCCGCGACCACATGATACCGGCATGACCACCATGGCAACGCAAAACTTAAGCGAATTTGAGCTCCACGCGCGAGCCATCCTTGGTCTGCCGATTACGCAGATCACGCTCGCAGCCGTAGGAGCGAGTGCCGTCATCCTTGCGACCAAAGACAATCTTGAGCAACCGGAGGTGAGCGGACTCGTCGAAGCGCTTGCTGATCCCAATATCGATGTGCGTATCTTCGGCAAACCATCAACGCGAAAATATCGAAGAATGGGTGTCGCGCTCTGCCGACTGCCGCTTGGTTCCGATGTCAACGAGGCGCGTCGACAGGCAAAGGAAGCGGCGGAGAAGTTACGAGTGGAGTAGGTTGTTTTGCTGTCGGGATTTGAGAGGATCCGGATTTGAATTAATAAAATCCTCAGTCTGAGGATTGAAGGTGGCGGGAGGAACTGCATGATATAGATATGTATATCATTAAGAAGAAATCAAATCTGTGAACCCTTTAGAAAGAGGTGGAACATTGACAATAATGATAATATATATTTAAATAATATACATATCCGA
>CAZYXI010000130.1:0-3832 GCA_964651215.1 uncultured Candidatus Peribacteria bacterium | reverse complement strand
TCTCCCGTTATCTGCCTTGCTTCTTGTCCTCGGTCAACGCTAGAATCGTAGCATCAAAATACTTTCTCCAAACGTTTCCATGCCAAAGACGATCATCGACAAAATCTGGGATACGCACGTGGTCGAACTGGTCGACGGCGCACCGGACGTGTTTTTTGTCGATCTGCAGCTCTTGCACGAAGTCACCAGTCCGCAAGCCTTTGCCGCACTCAAAGAGCGTGGCAAACCGGTATTTGCCCCACAACGTAATGTCGCGACGCTCGATCATTCGATTCCGACCGATAGCGAGCGCAAAAATTTTGCCGATGAACTCAATCGCCGTCAGCTCGAAAAACTCCGTGCCAATTGCGAAGAATATGGCATCACCTTGCTTGATGTCGGTTCGGGGCAGGGGATCGTGCATGTCGTGGGGCCGGAGCTCGGGCTGACTCAGCCGGGGATGACGATCGTCTGCGGCGATTCGCACACCTCGACGCACGGTGCGTTTGGTGCGCTGGCATTCGGGATCGGCACGACTCAGATCTCGCATGTTCTTGAGACGAGCTGCATTTTGCTTGATCGCCCCAAGACGATGCGTGTTACGTTTAAGGGCGAACCGTCTCGCTATTTTACGGCGAAGGATGCGATCCTCGCGTTGATCCATCAGATCGGTGTACAAGGCGGAACGGGGTTTGTGCTTGAGTATAGTGGCGATTACATCCGCCGTCTCAGCATGGAAGAACGCATGACGATCTGTAATATGAGTATCGAATGCGGTGCGCGCGCCGGACTGGTCGCGCCGGATCAGACCACTCTCGACTATCTCCAAAAAACGCAATATGGAAGCATCGATTTTGACAGAAAAAAGGACTATTGGCTTTCGCTTGTTTCCGATCCGCGTGCCGAGTTTGATGCGGAGATCGTGGTCGACCTCGAAGGCAAAAAACCGCTTGTCACCTGGGGCACCACCCCCGGGCAGTCGATACAGATAGATGAGCGGATCCCCACGTTGGAAGAGATTCCCGCGGATCAACGTTCTCTTGCCGAAAAAAGTCTCGCCTACGCCAAACTCACTCCCGGACAAGAGCTGGTCGGAACGCCGGTCGAACATGTTTTTATCGGCAGTTGTACCAACGCGCGCATGCCCGATCTGCGCCAAGCTGCCGAGATTTTCAAAACGCACAAGGTCGCAGAGGGTGTCCATGTCTTTGTCGTGCCGGGGAGCGAAGCCGTCGAAAAACAAGCCGTCGCCGAAGGACTTGACCGGATTTTTACCGGTGCCGGTGCCGACTTTCGTCGTCCGGGATGTTCCGCTTGCCTGGCGATGAACGGCGACATCATTCCGGCAGGCGAGCGCTGCGCGAGCACTTCAAACCGCAATTTTGTCGGTCGCCAGGGTCCCGAATCGATCACGCATCTGATGAGTCCGCTGATGGCGGCGATCGCCGCGGTGACAGGGAAGATCACCGATCCGGAAGAGTTTTTTGGAAAGTGATCTGATCATGCTGCGAGAGCAAGCGATTCATCATCATTCGCTACGAACTGTTCTTGATATTCGGTGAAGGTCATGCCATTTGCATCTGCTGCGAGCGCCGCATTGATATGTTTGATATTTCCGGTTTTATAGTCTGTGGTCAATGTTCCGATCGGTAGACCGACCCTGGCTGCCATGGCACGGGTATTGGAGACATACTCCGCATATGCCATAGTATTTCCGGTATCTTCTTCTGTCGCGAGTTCCGTTAATCCTTCTTCCGTTTCTTCTGGAAGATTGTCGTTTGATGCTGCAAATCGCATGCGGTGAGTGCCCTCATGAATCATCGCATGAGTCAATTTTTTTTCGTCAGGAAGGACTACACGTGTTTGAGCAGGAGCGATGTCTTCAGGACTGACTGGAATCGAATCCGCAGCGAGTCTTATTGTTCCCGTTTGTGAATGACAATCACCCAATGTTCCGGGAGGGAGGTCTGCGATTTCGGGATCAATGACTTCACCGAGGGCGGTCTCTGCACGTGCTTTGGCGCGAGTAAGGATTTCGGCGATCGTGCCGGCGTTCTCCGGTGGTATGAGAGCTTCATTATCATTCGCAGCCGTTTGCCAGTCGTTGATCCTGTCGGAAAATTTTTCCATACGACAAAAGATGCTACGAATACTTTCTGCTTCGTGCAAAAATTTACAAGCGTCTAAGGATCGAAAGTGACGACTATAATCTGTCGACTATTTACCGCACCTTCCCATTTCCTGAAAGCAGCACAGCCACCCAGCGTGTGGCGGAAAAGCGCGCGAGGATGATATTGATGATCACCATGATCGGCACACTCAAAAACATGCCGGTGATCCCCCAGATCTTCCCCCAGACCGCGAGCGAGATCAGAATCGTCAGGGGGCTCAGGTTGAGCGAATTGCCCATAAAACGCGGCAAGAGGATATTGCCGATCACAAATTGGATCGCCACGATGATCAGCGCCAAAATCGCGACCGGCAGCAGATTGCTAAATTCCACTACCGCGGTCAGCACCGGAAAAATCGTTGCCAAAATCGAACCGAAGACCGGGATATAATTGAGGACAAAGGTCAAGAGTGCCCAAAATTCCGCAAACGGCAGTCCGAAGATCTTCAAAACGAGATAGACACACGATGCCGTCAGCAGACTGGCAAGCGACTGGATGCCGATGTAGGTCTGGATATCTTCGTTGATGCGCGAGAGGATCTTTTCGACATTACGGAGTTGGCGGCGATTGTGAAAGACAAAACCGAGTTTTTTGTTGAACTTTCGATACTCGAGGAGCAAAAAGATCACGTAGACCAAGATGCCGCCGCTCAGACGTGCGCCGTTGCCGATCTCTTCCGCGAGTCGTTTGTAGGTCGAGGTAAAGTCAAAATCCGCAATGAATGCCGTCAGTGACAGCCCTTCCACTCCAAAATAAACGCCGATGCTTTGGACGCGGTCGTTGATCTTTTCTTGATAGATCGGCAATTCTTCGATCAGGCTTTGATAATTGGAGTTGATAATGGCGACAAAGATCCAGATCGCGACTCCCAAAGTGGCAATCGCCAAAATCAACGTCACCCACTCGGGCAGATGTTTTTCGGCGATGGTGAAACGCTGATAGATCGTCGAGAGCGTGATGAGGATGTACCACAGCACCAAAGCGATCGCGAGCGGGATCAAGATGCTTGCTCCGGCATGCAGCAACAAGATCGTAAGTGCAATCACCACAAAAGCCCCGACCGATGCCATGAAGCGCTGGAACGGAGTGAGAGAGTTGGCGGTCGCCATGTGTATTCGGGAAAAGAATCGTTTTTTAGAATACTCGAATCCGCTTGAGTTTGTAAAACGTGATTTCGCATGCGAGAACAAGCTTTTCATTCCCATCGACAAAATGGTATACAAGAAGTAATCCTTTTTTTCTGCACTGTGGGAGAATCACCGACACCAAACTCCGCCCCCCGTATCTATCCGTTTGTACTCGAACTGGTCGTCTTTACAAGTGGCGCCTTGGTCATGGCATACGAGATCACCGGTTCGCGCGCATTGGCACCGTATGTCGGAACATCGATCATCGTGTGGACAAGCTTGATCGGCATCATCTTGGGAAGTCTCAGTATCGGCTATTGGCTGGGAGGGTATCTGGCGGACAAGAGGCCGCATCCGGGCGGACTCGCTTTTTTGCTGTTTGCCGCAGGGGTTTTGGTGGCATTGACGGCGATCATCAAAGAGATCGTCTTGATGATCGTGGTCGGGTCAGGCTTTGACATCAAGACCAATGCCGTCATCGCTTCGATCATCCTGTTTACGCCGGCGAGCATCATCCTTGGCATGGTATCGCCGTTTGCGGTACGGCTCAAGCTG
>CAZYXI010000129.1:0-3852 GCA_964651215.1 uncultured Candidatus Peribacteria bacterium | reverse complement strand
ATTGATGACTTCTTCATAAGACGCCGCATACCCGACGCCGGAAACCGCAAAGCGGGGGACGATCGAATAGAAAAAGAGGGCGAGCGTCGCGATCGAAAGCACCCGCCAAAAGAAGACTTTTTCGACCGAACGGACGCTTTCGTGAAAGAACACACTCTTGCGTGTCAGCACAGTACGAGCGTGTCTCTTGAGTCGTAGTCTCCTGATCTTGCGAAGATGGAGAAAATTTAAGATTACTTTCATAAGTGAGAAACGAAGATCCTCTCCTAACGGGCATTCTGCACTCTTCTCCGCAATTGTATGCAAACTTTTCAAAAAGGTCAACCCTTCGATCCGCCACTTGTATCGCAGTATGGCAAAGCGATGGATTGGATTTTTTAGAAAAAATGGGAATACTGCCCAAGGTCATTTATTCGGAAACATGAAAATTCGATCGTTCTTGATTGCCATTGTACTGGGAACAAGCTTTGTCACGCAGGCGCTTGCGCAAAGCCTTTCGGAAAACGCCCAGACCTCGGTCATCAATATCCGAACCGCCGGCAAGAGCGGATCGGGGTTTGTGATCAGCAAAGACGGCTATATCCTGACCAATGATCATGTCGTCAGCGGCACATCCCAAGTGCAGATCTGTCGCCAACCAGATATCAAACGCGATCCGATCTGCGATCTGGAGGCGACGGTGATCGTGCAAGACAGCGAGCTCGATATCGCTCTTCTCAAGATCGATGATGTCGCAAGAGGCAAAGTATTCCCCTTTTTGCCGCTTGGCTATTCGGACAGTCTCGCTCTTGATGAGACGGTGCGCCTTCTGGGGTTTCCCGATAGCGGCGGATCATCGCTGACCGTCACGAGTGGACGCATCAGCGGCTATATCGACAATGGCAGCCGCATCAAAGTCGATGCTTCGCTCAGTTCCGGTTCGTCCGGCGGTGCGATGATCGATGCGAACGAAACGGTCGTCGGGGTCAATGTCGCGGTTTTGACCGGCAATTTCGCTTCCAGTGGATTGGCGATCCCGATCGACCTCGTCAAAACCTGGCTTATCGGCGCCGGTTACGGCAAGTTGGTTTCGCTCGGTCAGACGGTCGAAGAACTCGAAACCAGCAAGGCGGCGCTGGAAGACTTGCTGCAAAATTATCAACAACTCGCGAAAGCGCAAAAAATCGATTACGAAGACATCACTTCCAAATATGATCAGCAGCGCGAAGATCAAGACGAACAAATGGAAGGGGTGCGTGACAGCGCCCAAAAAAAACAACGCGACTACCGCAATCAGATCGATAGCTATCTGGAAGATGTCAGGCAGCAATATTCGGAGGCGACCTATCAGTCCGAGGTCAGTCGTCTTGATGCCGTCTGGGAAGACTATCTGAGGCGCTCGGAAGAAAGCGTTGCCGAAGCGGAAAAGACCTACGAAGCCAACCTGAAGATCATCGACCGGAACGAGGCGATCGCGCTCGAAAATGCCGGTGTCGTCGATTATACTCCGCGCATCGCCGAGGCGCATGCCGCGCTTGAAGAAGTAAAACGCGAACTCTCGCGTTTGCGCATCGCGGAAGCAAAAAAGAAGGTCGGACGCGATGAAACAAGCAATAACGCTGCTTCCGGAACGGATGCTACCGACAAAGAGCAGCAACCCGTCGATTCGGATGCCGAGACTTCGGTGACCTACGAAGACTTCGGCTCACCGCGCGCCGTCACACTCGCTGAAGATTGGTCGATCAAGTCCATCACATTCGAGCGGAACAATCGCCATTTTGCCTTTGTCTTCTACAAATCACTTCTGCCGGATGTCCTCCGCAACACCTTCCGCTTTGAGGCCACGATCACCGAAGCGGAATCCGGAGAAGAGCTCCGCCCTCTGTTTGTGCGCAAGCGCTTGATGATGCTGATGTACGAACCGGGTACGGATTACTTGCTCGAACTCCGCGCTGTCGATCGCGATGATACGGCCGTTGACGAGTTGACGCTTAAAATCACTCCCTGATTACACTCTTTCGCGATTCTCTCTCACAATCAAAAACCGGATCGGGTATCCCGGTGGGCACCCGTTCCAAGTATGTCTTGTATCGGGAACACCCGTTCCGTCAAAAGCTGACAACTTGGAGCGAGAAAGTATTCCCTAATCGCACTTGAAAAACTGTCCTCTTTGCTAAAGAAATCACTTGATGATCTGATCGATGATGCCATAGGCTTTCGCTTCTTCGGCACTCATGAAGTAATCGCGTTCGGTGTCGTTTTTGACTTTGCTCAGCTTCTGCCCTGTTCTTTTGGCAATCATTTCGTTGAGAAGGTCTTTTGTCTTGATGATGTGATTGGCGGCAATAGCGATGTCGGTCGCTTGTCCTTCGGCGCCACCGAGGGGTTGGTGGATCATCACTTCCGAATGCGGCAAAGCGAAGCGCTTGCCCTTCGCTCCGCAGACAAGCGTGAGTGCGCCTCCACTCGCGGCGATACCGATGCAGACGGTAGCGACATCCGGCTTGATCACCTGCATGGTGTCGATCATGGCGAGAGTCGAAGAAACGCTTCCGCCGGGCGAATTGATGTAGAGGGTGATGTCTTTTTTCGGATCTTTCTTTTCGAGAAAAAGCAACTGCGCTATCACCGTATTGGCAACGGCATCGTTGATCGCACTCCCCAAAAAGATAATGCGGTCTTCGAGGAGGCGCGAATAAATGTCATAGACACGTTCGCCGGTGGGTGTTTTGTCGATGACTGTCGGCACCAAAATACTATTCTGGATCGCGGCTGCTCCGTGAGCACCGGCAGAAGAAACAAAGGGGTGGTATTGGCTCGTGATTCCTTGGAACATGGGGAGTTTGGAAAAAGTTTTCGCCCTCTAGTATGCCGCAAGTTCGCAAAAATATCACGCGAAAAATCAGCATGGTCTTGTTGTCAAAAATGAAGCGGCAAGTTCTTGGGTTTGGCGATGGTTATTTGTGCGGATCGACTGCGTCTTGTCTTCGCGGATCGACGATCGAAGGCGACTCGGTTTTGGCGGGAACGATCTTGGACGGTCGATAGCGCAAGCGGAAATTCTTGTACGATGCGAGGGTCTGCTCCACATCGTTATACATTTGCGGAATATCGGCCTCAAGCCAACGATCGTGTTCGAGTGTCCAATAGATCGTCTTGGCAAGCGAATCTTCGAATGTCTTCGGCATTTTCCAGCCAAGTTTGAAGATCTTAGAGCCATCGAGCGAGTAGCGCAGGTCGTGCCCCGGGCGACTCGAATGAAAATCGACCATTTCGTAATGCAGCGGCTTTCCGATGATCCGCGCGATAAATTGCGCCATTTCAAGATTATTGACTTCGCGTTCGCCGGTGATATGGAAATCCTCACCGATGATGTTTTCGCCGTGTTCGAGTTTGTCGATCAAAAATTGGTACGCATCGGCGACATTGCGCGCATGGATGTAGAATCTGCTGCCGGCTTTGGTCTTGCCCGAATCGGAGTGGATCGGGAGGGTGTCGCCGGTCAGCGCGGCATTGATCGCCTTGGGGATGAATTTTTCCGGATGTTGGCGTTCGCCGAAGATATTCATCGAACGGGTGATGATCGCGGGCAGACCGTAGGTGTTGCGATAGCATTTGACGAGCATCTCGCCGCCGCTCTTGGTGGCGGAATAGGGATTGGTGGGGTTGTGGCGATCGTCTTCTTTGTAGTCGGTTCCTTCCGGTGCGGGGCCAAAGACTTCGTCGGTCGAGAAGTAAAAAAAGCACTTCAGGTTCGGCAAGGTCAGGGCAAAGTCGAGCATATGCAAAGTGCCGATCACATTCGACATCGCAAACGGTTCTGGATTTTCGATGGAATTATCGACATGGCTCTCGGCGCCGAGGTGGAAAATA
>CAZYXI010000128.1:0-3861 GCA_964651215.1 uncultured Candidatus Peribacteria bacterium | reverse complement strand
ACTCAAGCGCTTGCCGGCACGGAATTGTCTCGGGTTTTTTGGTATCTGCACAACCGATGAGATCATCGCGTGAAATCGTGGCGGAGGCATGGCATCTTACGATCGAGCATCGGTCGAGACTCTTTCGACTGGGCTTTGTGCCGGCATTTTTTTCGATCTTGGCGACGGCGATCTATGTCTATTACCAAGTGCAGGCGTTTCGCTATTCGCCCATCTTTTCCGAAGGCGACGAACATTTTCAGATCGAATTTGCATTGCGGATGTTCGATTTTATCACGCAGAGCACCGTGGTCCTGATCGTCTCGCTGCTTGCCATCATCACCCTGCTCATCGGGTGGTTTTTTGCACCGATGCTCTGTCGTGCCGCCATCACACACCTGGTCGCCCAAGCCTGGCGCGGTGAAAAAGTCGAGCATGGATTTTCGAGCGCGCTCTTCCACTTCTTTCCGATTTTCGAAATCGCCCTGCTCAAAAGAGGACTGGCGCCGCTCAGTTTTATCACCGAAATCGCCTTTATCGCGCGGAATCTTACCGGAGGTCTGCACCTCCTGAGTCCGCTCTTGCTCTTTTTTGCCGCGATCGGTGGTATCTTTTTGTTTTTCAGCCTCTTTACGAACCAGGCGATCATGTTGCGCGACCAAGGGTTTGCCGCTTCCATTTCGACTTCGTTTAAGACCGTCATCCAAAATTTTTCTCAGACCTTGCGGATCTTGATATTGTTTTTACTTGTCGAATTGCGTGTCGTCGTGAATGTGTTGATCGTGTTGTTTCTGCCGATCGCTTTGGCGGGGCTGACGGGTTTGTTTGCCGGCATGGTGTCTGATACGGTCGGCATGGTCATCGCTATCGTCTTTTTTTTGATCTTGATCTTTCTCGCGGCTTATTTGACAGGAATCCTCTTTGTCTTTTCGGAAGCGATGTGGACGGTCGCCTTTTTGCATTTCCACCAAGAGGAAGCATCGGAATCTCCACTCGCGACGCCGACAGACAGACCACTTCTGCAACCGGAGCAAACCAGCTATCAAATCCATTCCTTCTCTCCTGACGGATCAAGACACGAGCCCGCTCTGCCGGACCGGTATCCTTCATTCCCTTCTCAGCAACATTCATGATCGGAACCGATTTTCTGGTGGTAGGCAGCGGAATCGCCGGCATGAGTACGGCGCTTCGGCTGGCGGAATTGGGCGAAGTCGTCTTGATCTCCAAAAAGGGATTGTTGTCCGGATCGACTCCGTATGCTCAAGGCGGTATCGCCGGAGTACGCCAAGCACAGCCGCATAATGATTCGGTCCAAGCTCATTACGAAGACACTATCCGTGTCGGTTGCGGACACAACGATCCGGCAGCGGTCGAGTTGCTCGTGACAAAAGCAGCGGAGGCACTCCGCTTTTTGGAGACCTGCGGAGTCTCGTTCGACGAGTCGCTTCATCTCGAAGGTGGACATCGCTTTCCGCGCGTCTGGCACGTCGCCGATCACACCGGCATCACGATCGCCTCGGCCTTGCGCAACATGGTACGAGCATCCGATGCGATCACCGTCATCGAAGATGCGATCGTCTCCGACTTGCTTGTCCGCGATCAAACGGTCTGCGGTGTCGAATTTTACCATGACAATGAATCGCAACGGATCTTTGCGGCTCGCACAGTCTTGGCAACGGGCGGAGCGGGGCAGATCTTCGCGAAGACGACCAATCCGGTGGAAGTGACCGGCGATGGTATGGCACTTGCCGTTCGTGCCGGTGCCCAAAAACGCGACCTCGAATTTGTCCAGTTCCATCCGACTGCTTTTGAAAATGCCGCCTCGCCGCTATTTTTGTTGACCGAAGCGCTGCGCGGTTTTGGCGGTCGCATAGTCAATGCGGACGGGATCGAGATCTGTGACAGCCTTGCGCCGCGCGACGAAGTCGCGCGTGCGATCACATTTGCACAACGACACGGAAAGGTCTTTTTGGATTTTTCGATGCAGCCGATCGAGTTTTGGCAAGAACGCTTTCCGGAGATCTATCAACATCTTCGCACCGAAGGCTTGCTGCTTGGGAAGGATCCGATCCCTGTTACACCGGCGGCACATTTTATTTGCGGAGGCATCACGAGTGATCTCCGCGGACGCAGTACGCTCGAACATCTTTCTGTGGTCGGCGAAAACGCCTGCACCGGAGTACACGGCGCCAATCGCCTCGCGAGTAATTCGCTCCTCGAAGGGGTGGTGTTTTCCGCGCAGATCGCCGACGATTTTGCCACGCAGATCAACAAAAACCGCGTCCAGCGACCGGATATGCACGCACATTACCAGACAAGAGACTTTGTGGCAGATACGACGAATGACGGCGAGATCCGCAAAAAGATCAAACAGATCTGCTCCGATTACCTGGGCATCATCCGTTCGATGCCGAACATCGATCGCGCCCTCAGCGAATTGAGCGCGCTTGATCCCACCGGCACCCAGACCAAAAACCTGCAAGCGGTTGCCATCTTCGTCGCCGAAGCGGCTGCCGCACGCACCGCATCACTTGGTTGTCACTATCTCATCGATGCGCCTGTTGCTGATCCGCGCCCATGAAAAAGCATTTAAAACGCATGTTGGCGATCGGGGCGGGCAGTATGATGATCGTGGTCGGATTCGCGCTTCTCTTCTTACCCGGACCGGGAATCGCCATCATCGCCGCCGGCATCTTTCTGATCTCACCGGTGTATGGCAAAAAACTCTGGCAAAAATTCTTGCATTGGAAACATACCTCTGTCGATCCCCACATTTCCCGTTTTCGCAACAAATGACCGGAACGCTGTTTGTCGTCGCGACTCCCATCGGCAACCTGGGCGATATCACCTATCGTGCTGTCGAAACATTGGCGAACGTCGACACGATCGCGGCGGAAGACACACGGCATACCAAAAAACTGTTACAGCGCTATCAGATCGATACTCCGCTCGTTTCTTGTCATCAAAATACCGATCCGCGCAAGATCATCAGCATGCTCGAACGTGGCGATTCAGTCGCACTCGTGTCGGATGCCGGAACGCCGGGCATTTCCGATCCGGGTGCGCGATTGATAGCACTCTGTCGTCAAATGGAAATCCCCGTGGTGCCGATCCCGGGACCGGCGGCACTGATCGTGGCGCTCTCGGCGAGCGGTTTGCCACTGGACGAGTTTGTCTTCCATGGGTTTATTCCACAAAAAAAAGGACGACAGACGTTTTATCGACAAGTGGCGGAGTGTGATATTACCAGCGTCTTCTACGAATCATCGCATCGCATTACAAAATGCGCCCAAGAACTGAGCGAAGTGATGCCCGATCGCATCGTGGTATTTGCACGGGAATTGACCAAACTTCATGAGGAATATTTGCGCGGCACTCCGGCGGAAATCTGCGCGATATTTGCAGCCGCACCGGAAAAGACCAAAGGAGAATTTGTCGTCTTGGTGACGGGGAAAAAATTCAAATCCTGAAAGCAGGAGGGCTATGATGTGCTCTAATCCTTGCTCTGATACGAGTCATGGAGGGGGTTTTGGATTTTACTCCCCATTAAGAGGAGCCTGCCCCGATTGCCCGGGAGGGTCCCCGATCAAAGTCGAGGACAGGGCTGGAAGGGGTAGAACTGAGAAGTTGATTGCAACATTATTTCTTCCGTTGAAATCTCCACCCCCCTCTCATCCCCCCTCTCGAGGGGGGAAGGTAGCGACACGGAGTACTCTCCAACTTGTTTGTGATTCCTCTCCCCCTTGAGAGGAGGATCCCCGATCGGAGTCGAAGACGGGGCTGGAGGGGGAAACAAGATTGCTCTACCCCTTGAGAGGGGGATCCCCGATCAAAGTCGAGGACAGGGCTGGAGGGGGTAGTGGCGCGGAGCACTCTCCCCCT
>CAZYXI010000127.1:0-3909 GCA_964651215.1 uncultured Candidatus Peribacteria bacterium | reverse complement strand
GGTTCCTGCATCAGGTTTTCGATTAGTTATCCCTTCGTTTTGGTGGAAAACCACTTGTTATCCTTCTTGCTTCCTTTTGCTTAACCTCTCGTTTCCGACGATTTCCCTCCGACTCTTTATACTTTCTTCTATGTTCCCTGCAACTGCCTTTTCCGGGATCCTTCAGGTCTAACGCTTCACTTATATCATCACGAATTTCAGTAGAAATTGCTTCTTGTTCTTGTAAAAATCGCTCAATATCACCAATATCACCTGCTACGATTTCAGGCGGGCAATCGGAGAATCTTGACAGATTGTCTAAGTGCATAATTTTGGAAATAAGAAATACAATTCGTATAGTATACTTTTAGGTCATAATGTCAACTAAATCACCATGTATTTATTCCCTGTTTCTAAAACCTCAAAAACCAAAAAATTGTTTTCTCTATTGAAGAAACTCTCATAAGACCGATTCATCTGTTTTGTAATTTCTTTCAGCGCAGGAACCGGCTTGCAGCCGGTTTCATAACATTTGGTGATTTGTCAGTCCGGAGCTTAAAAACGGCTCCCAGAGAAAATCGTGCTTCCGGTTTTTTTGATAATGATTTCAAACATCCGAAACGGAAAGAACCGGCTGCAAGCCGGTTCCTGCTTTAATCATTAATAGTCGGAGTCCCCTTCGGGAGACTCCTACGGTAAACTAATAAACCTTAGTTTGGAAAGATCCGACCTACTAATTCTTGTATTTCCGGATTTGAGTAATCGATTTTTCCTCCGTTTCCTACCTCAGCTGCAATGGCTTCTCGATTCAATCTTCCTGTAGTTTGGACATCTATTGGAGCTGGTTTGCTGTTTATTACTTCTGACATTTTCAAGCAAAAAATTTATTCCATTGTATAATTGTGAATTTTTCTGTCAACTATTCTCCCTGTCCGCTCGGCAATGCCACACACTCCGCTCCGAGTTCCGCACCGATCTGTGCCGCTTCCGGCAGTGACATTCCGTGTAGAATTCCGCTGATCAGTCCGGCGCGAAAGGCATCGCCGGCTCCCGTCGTCTCTACCACTTTTTCTGCGGTGACCGCCGGAATCTTCGTTTCGTTACCGTTTTCGACGATCGTCACGCCCTTGGCACCAAAAGTCTCGATGGTGATGATATCGTGTGGAAGACCGAGCGTGCGCAGGTGCTTGAATTCGATATCGTTTCCGACCAGGATATCCGCCAACCGGCAGCATTGCGCCAATTCTTCCTTCTCAAACGTGTGGGTGATCTGTCCCGGATCGAAAATGATGGTGGCTTTTGGGTTTGCCGTGCGAAATTCCGCCATGTGTGCGGGGATCGAATCGTGAGTGCCGGCAGCGAAGATCGCGACTTCAAAACTTTCCAATTCGGCGGAGGAATAGTATTCACTCAGTTTTTGCGTTTTGTTTTCCAAATAGGCGTTCGGTTGCCAGATGATGATCTGTTGATGCAAAGGATCTGAGATCATGTAGGCATGGGCGCTAAAATTGCCTGTCTTGCCGCGTACTTCCGCTCCACGGCTTTGCAGGCGCCGTCGGTAGCCTTTGCTGTCAAAATCTTCTCCGACTGCGGAAAACACGCTGCTGCGGACATATTTTTGCCCGAGCCACCAGGCGATGTTGCCGGCGGTACCGCCGGGGAATTCGGTTTTTTCATTCGCCATGAAGCTAGCATTAAAACTGCGGATCTCGCCGTTTTCGACCGGAATCGATTTGCGAAAATCATGTTCGATCGAAAAGATGATATCGAAGGCGATGGAACCGACAACAAGTACGGATGGGGTCATTTTATTCAGATTAAGCTGATTTCCATTATACACATCAAATACAATTAAAAATGAAGAATTAAAAATTTTCATTGCTTCAATTTGCGTCACCCCTGCGAGAGGTGCGTTTTTGGTTGGATGCAGGGGTCTCGAGATTATTTGCAGAGACAAGCAAGAATCGTCGCACTGCAAGACCCCTGTTTCTCCTCCATGGCTTCACCAACAACAGGGGTGACGCACAGCGGTGGGGGATTTGCGGATTACCCGGAAATTCTGCAAAATAGGGATATGAATCTTCCCCTTTGGGCTCATATCGCTTTTGGCACTACCTTTGCTTTTTTGCCCTCATTCGTGTGGCTCGTGTTTTGGTATCGCAAGGACAAAAAAGAGCCGGAACCGAAGCGGATGGTCGCACTCGCGTTCGTATTTGGTATTTTGGCGGTCTTGCCGCTGCTCGCGGTCCGGTGGCAATTGGAGTATTCACCGAATTTGATGCAGACAGTCGTCAGTTTTTCGCGGTTGCTGCCGATCATTGCCTTGCTTGCGGGAGCGATCGTCTTGGCGTTGCTCGAAGAATCCCTCAAGCATTTTGCCACGCTACGACTTGGCAAACGGCTTCATATCGAATTCGATCAGATCGTTGACGGCATCATCTATTCCGTGGCGGCGGCGCTCGGTTTTGCCTTTGCCGAAAACCTCTTTTATTTTCTGACGCTTCTCCAATACTACTCCCTCGCAGATCCAAGTCTGTGGACGATCATCGCCTTTCGCGGGTTTGGTACGACGCTCGGGCACGCGCTGTTTTCCGGTATATTCGGACTGTTTTGGGGTCATGCGTTTCTCAGTAAAAGCGTCACTCCGCGGCATAGCTATTCGGTTTCTCGATTTTTCCATCGGAGTTTTGAAACACTTCGGCTGCACATCATCTTCCGCCATATCCTCAAGGATCGCCCTTCGATTCGCGGTCACGAAAAAGCCGATCTTGTCCGCGAAGCACTCATACTCGCCACTTTGATCCACGCGCTTTTCAATATTTTTGTCGGTCTCGAAGTATTCGGACAAGTCTTGACTCCGTTCGTGGTGCCGCTGTTGCTGCTTGTGAGTGTCTTTTTGAGCCGGCAGTTTTTGGTACCGCGCAATGTCACGATCATGACCCCCGTGCCGCTGCGAGCAAAGGTTTCTGTTGAATAACTCGTGCGGAATATGGTATTCTGATAGGAAGATTTTTCTGAGCAAACAGCATGGCTGACGCAACTGTGGCAACAACGGATCAGAATATCAAGATCCCCGATGCGGTTCGGGAGAACTTTCCCGATCTGATCCCGCAGATCATGGCGAGCCCATCGATGGATGATGACGAGCGCAATTACTGGTTTTCGGTGTTGCCGATCATGTCACCGGACCAGATCGCCGAGTTGCGCGATATTCTTGCAAGCGAGCAAAAAAAACAAGCACGTGAGAATCCGTCTGATGAAGCGGAAAATATCGATTTGGCAGCGGTCGAGCGAGAGCGTGCCGCTCGCCGCGAAAAACGTCGTCAAGAAGAACTCGCCGCGCAGTCCGAAGCGCACGAAGAAGCGGAAGAGCTCCTTGAGGAGTTGAACAATTTATAACCGGAACTTTTTTGAAGATTTTTATTGCTGATTTTTTTTGAACCATGAATTTGCGATACAAAATTCTTCTGAGCCTTTTTCTTATTTCGGTTGTCATCCTCTATTTCTTTATGTATCAATGGATATCTAAACCGAATGATGAACTTGGACATTCGATCGGCATGTTTTTTTATTCGATAATTTGGAGCCTGATAGTTTTTGCCATATTGCTTGCTGAGTCGATTGGCAGTAGTCAGCGCTTGGTGCGCCGTGCATTTTTTGGATTGATTCTGATGCTACCGGCAGTATGGTTATTGGTGTCGTATTTTTTTACACAAATCTTGTTATTTCGAAAAATCGGAGCATTGCATCCAGATACTTGGGGTCAACAGAATCGTTTGCCGGATTTGGCAAGTGATGGAATATTGTTGGTATTGATAGTATTTGGACTGGGACTGATTGGGTTATGGATTTTCCTGAAATCTATCAGCTCACACTCACAGAAAAATATTTGATTTTACGCCCTTTGCTTCCCAGCGAATCTTCCTTTAG
>CAZYXI010000126.1:0-3931 GCA_964651215.1 uncultured Candidatus Peribacteria bacterium | reverse complement strand
CCGACTCAAGTTTAAATCCGCAAAGATCCTGATCATGCCGGCAAAGACCGGAACCGGGATCATTGCCGGAGGTTCGATGCGCAAGATCGCCGAGCTCGCCGGGATCGAAGATCTACTCGGTAAGAATCTTGGCTGCAACAATCGTATCACTACCGGCAAGGCGATGATGATGGCGCTGGCAAATCTTGGAAACAACAAAGTGGGTGAAGCCAAGGCATCCAAGGAAAAATCGCACGAAGCAAAAAAGAAGCCAGAACATGCCGAGACCGAAAAACCGGCAACTGAAGAAGTCAGTCAATCCGCATAATCTTTCTTTCGTAACGCAATGAAACTTCACGATCTCAAGTCTAATCCAGGGAGTAGAAAAAAACCGACACGCAAAGGTCGCGGCGATGCTGCCGGACAGGGAAGTTTTTCAGGACGTGGTGTCAAAGGTCAAAAAGCTCGTGCCGGTGGCGGTGTCCGCCTTGGTTTTGAGGGAGGTCAGACTCCACTTCTCAGACGAACTCCAAAATTGAAGGGATTTAAGAATCCTACGCGCATCGAATACACTATCATGAACCTCGATCAGATCGATGCACGTTACTCCGACGGCGAAGTCGTTTCACCTGCCACTCTGTTTGAGAAAAAGCTCGTCGCAAAAGCGGGACTTCCGATCAAAATCCTCGGCAAGGGAAAACTCACCAAAAAAGTCACGTTTGATGGAGTCAAAATGTCGAAGACGGTCGAAAAGCTCTCTGCCAAGTCGACGGCAAAAAAGGAGCCGAAGACCGAAAAATCCGACTCTGAAGCATAATCACTCACTGATTTTCTCGTTTATCATGCCCAAGGAATGCAAGAAGAAGTTTTTTCTCTTGCGTTATTCCTTTTTTGCAGTTTGCCGGAAATGCAGTCGCAAAGGCACGCGAACGTGATTTTGTAGAGTTTGACGTGATAAAATATACAGAAAAATGTTTTGTGTATTTCAAAACTATGTGCAAATATTTGTACGAAATTTACTTTTTTAATTTCTTATATGAAAAAACAAGATGTTCTCCAGCAATGTAAGCAAAAAAATGTACGTTTTGTACATTTGCAGTTTTGCGATCTGCTTGGCATCGTAAAGAGTGTGACGATTCCGATCGACAAGCTCGATGACGCCATCGACAACAATGTCTGGTTTGACGGAAGCTCGATCGAGGGTTTTACTCGTATCTTCGAGTCGGACATGTACTTGCAACTCGATCTTAGCACTTTTGCCATCGTCCCCTGGGAATCAGACGAAGATGAAGCGACCGCTCGCGTGATCTGTGATGTGTTTTTGCCGAACGGAAAACCATTCCAAGGAGATCCGCGTCAGATACTCCGTCGCCAAGTCGAACGAGCGAAAAAGCTCGGGTTTGAATACAATGTCGGTCCGGAGCTGGAATTTTTTCTCTTCCCAACCGATGAAGAAGGAAGACCGTATCCGATTCCACACGATAGTGCCGGCTATTTTGATTACTCTTCTGACCGCGGTGTCGGGATTCGCAGCATTATGAGTGATTCGGTGACCAAGATGGGTGTCGAAGTCGAATCGATCCATCACGAAGTCGCTCCCGGACAACACGAGATCTGCTTTAAGTACAATTCCGCCATCACCCAGGCTGACCAAGTCGTCACGGTGAAGACCGCTCTGCGCGCGATCGCACAAGATCACGGTCTCCATGCTTCCTTCATGCCAAAGCCGATCGCCGGCGTCAACGGAAGCGGTATGCATGTCCATCAATCACTCAGCAAAGATGGCAAGAACGCCTTCTATGATGCGAAGAGCAAATACAACGGTCTCTCCTTGACGGCTTTGCAGTTTATCGCCGGACAACTCCGTCATTTGCCCGAGATCGTCGCGGTGACAAATCCGACCGTCAACTCGTACAAGCGTCTTGTCCCCGGTTACGAGGCTCCGGTCTATATCGCTTGGGGACAGACAAACCGCAGTGCGCTTATCCGCATCCCCCGTCTTACCGCCGGTCGCACCGAAGGCACACGTTGCGAACTTCGTTGTCCGGATAGTTCGAGCAATCCATACCTTGCTTTTGCGGTGATGCTTGCAGCCGGACTCAACGGTATCGAAGGGAAATATCCGGTCATGGAACCGATCGACGAGAACATCTTCGAATTTACCGAGAAGAAGGCGCGTCGCATGCGCATCAAGACCGTTCCGGGTTCTCTCTTCGAATCCGTTGCCAAAGCGGAAAAGAGTGCCTTGGTCAAAAGCGTCCTCGGCGAGCATTCATTCGAAAAATTTATCGAAGCAAAAAAATCCGAAGCGGACAGCTTCCGTTTGTACGTGAGTCAATGGGAGATCGATCAGTATTTGAGCAACTATTGATCCAGATCTGACTCAAATCAAACCCGTCTTTCACAGGAAGTGGGAGGCGGGTTTTTTGGTGCGATACGATTCTTGTTTGTGTATGAAATGGTGGGTGAGGTGGGGGTCGAACCCACGACCAACCCCGATGAGATCGGGGCTGCTCTACAGAACCATGTCGATTTCCCCATCAATCAATCTCCTGATCATCACGGCACTTTTCCAAGATTTTATTTTTCTTTCTGCCTGTCTTGCCTCAACAAGAGTTTGGTATTCTTCTGCGTACACAAGATCAAATTCACCAATCCTCTTTGTTGTATGGGTACTTCCTGACTTGTGATTTTTGATACGCTTTTCAAGATCAAGTGTACTTCCAATGTAAAATCGTTTCCCCTGTAATATGTAGAGATATGCCATGTATTATGAAACTGGTGGGTGAGGTGGGGGTCGAACCCACGACCAATTGGTTAAGAGCCAACTGCTCTACCACTGAGCTACTCACCCACGAGAAAGCCAAAATACTGTAGCGAGAATCCGAGATGAATGCAAGCTTTCGACTCGCATTTTACGTCTCCTCCAATTCATTCAGTTTTTCCAACTCTTTGTGAAAACGGATGTAGATATACAGGTTGGCGAGACTGTAGACCGCAAACAAGATGCCGAGCCACATCGGTTGCGCTTCGCCAGCAAAGATCACTTCGATCGCAGGGGCGATGATCGAGATCTGCAAAAGCTATTTGATACTGAGGTTGTGCGATTTCAGATAAAACGTGAGGATCTTGTATGCCTTGAGCAAAACGATGATGTAGGCGACATTATGGATGATGTTGATCGAGGAATATTCTTTGACATCGATAAAGAGATTGAGGATCGTCACACCGCTAAACCCGATAAGCGCGATGATACTGCAGAGGATAAATACGGTAAAAATGACATCGGTGACACCGATAAAACGGTTGATCATCGATTTTGCACGAGGAAGAGCGTATTTCATTTTTCGAGGAAAAAGAAAGAAGTTCGGATCGATTTTTTCACCGATATTATATCACGCGGCGCGTGATTTCGCGAGTGACAAATTCTCTGTCTCGCCCGAATTTGAGTCTCGAAAGCTGGCGAAAAGCTTCGGCAGCCTCCTTGTCCGCCCCCGCCGGATCGTAGATCGTCTGCATCGAAAAGGCGCGACTGGTGGCATTGTCGATGTTGAGCTTGATGTACGCTTGGTAGTTGGCGATATTGATGAGGTCTTGTTGATTAAAGACCGGCGCGAATTCTTTTTCCATCGTTTCGGCATCCTGTGCGCCGATCTTAAAACACATCATCGAACCGACGTTTCCGAAGACCGCATCGCGCAAAGTACTGTCTTCGTGTTTGCCTCTGCCGCCTTCGCTCGATTGCGTGATCTGCGAAATGTACTGGTGGGCGACGATCAGATTGAGGCGATATTTACGAGCTTCGGACAAGATCGACGCAAACGAATCCGTCACAAAGTTCTGAAACTCGTCGACATAGAGGTAAAAGTCTTTCCGTTCTTTTTCCGGAGTATCGACGCGACTCATCGCCGCCATTTGGATCTTACTCACCATGATCATACCGAGGAGTTTT
>CAZYXI010000125.1:0-3935 GCA_964651215.1 uncultured Candidatus Peribacteria bacterium | reverse complement strand
TTCTGAAAAAATCACTTTTCAGCATCCGCCAGTTTGCAAAAAAATTCAAGTTTTCGCGAATATGTGAGGTTTGCATCGACACATCCAAGCGGTAGAATCAGATTGTTTTTTTTACATCTCATGCTCGCACTTGAGCTCCGTGATCAATTCGGCAAATATGCCGATGCGCTGGAAATCGTCGGTGACAATCCGTTCCGGGTGCGCTCGTATCGCCGCGTTGCACAAATGGTGATCGAGATCCCCGATCATGATCTCCACACTTTTTCCGCCGCCGAGCTGAAAGCATTGCCCGGCATCGGAGAAGCGATCGCGAGCAAGATCATCGAATATCGCGAGACCGGCAAGATTTCCACTTTCGAAACGCAATATGCCCAGATGCCTGCCGGTCTGTTTGCCCTCCTCAAAATCCCCCGAGTCGGACCGAAGACCGTCCATCATCTCTGGAAAGAACTCGGTGTGACCGGTTTTGATGATCTTGTCCGTGCTCTTGAGGATGGCAGTCTCGAGCACTTGCCCGGATTTGGCACCAAGACGGTGCAAAATATCAAGGATTCCCTCTCGCTCGTCAAAAAAAGTGAAGACCGCATCCCGCTTGCCGAAGCGCAATCGATTGGAGAAGCAGTCTTGCAATATATGCGAAAGTCACCACTCGTCGAGCAGTCGGAGCTGGCGGGTAGTCTCAGGCGCCAAAAGACAACGGTCGGTGACATCGATGTCCTTGTCAGTAGCGATAGTCCGCAAGCGGTCATCGATCATTTTCTTGCCTATCCGGATAGTGTCGATATCATCGCGCGCGGGAGCACCAAAGCCTCTATGCGGATCGGACGATCCGGTCGGCAGGTCGATCTGCGTGTTGTCCCCGCTGAAAGCTTTGGAGCGGCGCTGCAATATTTTACCGGCAGCAAAGAACACAATGTCCAGTTGCGCCAGCATGCGCAAAAACAGGGTCTCAAATTGTCAGAATACGGACTCTTTCGCGGAAGCAAAAAAATCGCCGGCGAGACGGAAGAGGGGATTTACAAAACGCTTGGCGTGCCGATGCCACCACCGGAAGAGCGGCTTGGGAAAAACGAGTTAGACGTGTTGTGATTCCCTTTATAACAATAAGATTTGACCTGAATTAAGAATGAAGAATTAAAAATTAAGAATGAAACAATGTTCAAGCGATATGCATCAACATTGAATTCTTAATTATCCATTTGTATTTGCAGGAATCGCATCGGAGATTACCCCTTTCGATTCTGATTATTCTCCGAGAGAGAGTACTTTCGCCTTGATGATTTCGCCTTCAAAGAGATTTTCTCCCGATGGCATTCCTTCCGGGTCGAGATAGTGGGTATTGACCAAATTATTTTGCATGCCGATTTCAAATCGTTCACTATCATTTCCATTGTCGGAGCTCAGACGGATGCTGTTTTTGGCATTTTCGAATGACGCGCTGACTTCAAAGACTTGTCCGTACTCACCGGTTTCGGGATCGTCCGCCACACCGTAGACATAATGGAATTCGCCGCAAATTTCGGTCTCGCAATCCGGAGTCCAGTCTTCTTCGCCATAGACGCCACCGCCTGTCGTGCGTCCATCACAATCCCCTTCGTAATCGCCATGGGCAAGATGCGCTTGCACCGATCGTTGCAAGACCGTGAGATTGAGTTCGGTTCCACCGGAGACATGACAGAGGTCAAAATATCTCGCCTCACTCTCGTCATCGACACTCACTTCCACCTCGCTTTCTTCTTCTCCTTCGTCACATTCGCCAAGGTAATCACCATGTGCCAGGTGTGCCGCGACCGCCGAAGCGCTGACACTAAGGGTTTCCGGTTCGTCACCGAGCACATGACAGATATCGACTTTTTCCGCTTCGTCCCAGTCGGTGCGACCGTCACATTCGCCGAGATAATCCCCATGCGAAAAATGCACACCGAGCTCGTCAGTCGGAACGGTCATCGTTTCTTCCAATTGCAATTCGGTGTCGAGATGACAGATGGTAGATACTTCAAGTTCCTCTTCCTCTTCTTCTTCCTCTTCTTCCGTCACTTCGCCGCAGAGAAAAATGTTTTCGATGCCTTCTTCGGCATTGCTGATGGTGAGCGGGCTGCCTTTTGTCAATTCGACGCTCGCAGTGATGATTCCATCAAGAGACAACGAGTCACCGCTGATCAAGCCATCATCGATGGCGATCGTCCAGGTAAAATCATCGTCATAACCACTCCCTTCGTCCAGATTGGCAATGGTTGCGCCCGCTGCACTGCGCAATTCGAATTGCTCGAACAGACTCGCGCGCTTGCTGCCCGACTTGAGCTCGTCTCCCTCCAGATCAAGGTCGACAAAATCCATCGAAAGTTCGGCATTTTCAAATGATTCCGGGATCTCACTAAAATCGAATTGCACTTCAAGCGATCCCATCGAAAGCGGGTTGCCGCTGGTGAGTGTGACCTGATCGCTGCTTGTCCCGGTAAACGGATAGACTCCGGAGGCTTCCGGACTGAGTGCGTTATAAAAGTTGAGGTTTGCTGATTCCAAACAGACTGTTTCGGTCTCGCCCTCGCCACCACCATCACAATAGCCGAGCGTGTCGCCATGCCCGAGATGGGCATCGACCGCCGAGGTACTCACGCTCAAGGATTTTCCCTGATGACAGACGATTTCTTTGCTGCCGGCATGGGCGTACGGAATGATTCCCGCAAGAGCACGAGGGTTCTTTGCTTCCTGACGATACGGATACGGATCGGTCGGGATGATGTTGATAAACTTTTTCTCGACGAGATACGCCGCGACTTCCTCCGGACTTCGGTAGCGGTTTTCATCTCCGTACATCTGATGCATCGCGGAATTGATCGTCTGCAGATCGACCATCCGCTGCGAATCACGCGCTTTTTCGCGCATGTTCGTGTACAGCATCAAGATGCCGATCGCCAAGATGGCGATCACTACGACCATAAAGACGACTTCGACGATCGTAAAACCGGAAGTGGGTGTTTTTTTCCAAGAGCGAGCCATGATTCCAAACAAATAAATCTTTGTATTATACTCTTCTTTCTGGAAAATTGGAACCGTTTTTCAGACGCTTTACAGCGCCAACACTCTTGCGGAAATGATCTCTTCTTCGTAGAGGTTTTGACCGGCAGGCAATCCGTCGGGGTCGAGAAAATGCGTATTCACAAAAGGCACTCCGTTACCGATCTCAAAACGTTCGCCATCGTTCCCTTCATCTGCGGCAAGCCGATCGACGTTTTTGTTGCTTTCGAATGCCGCGCTGACTTCAAAATATTGTCCATATTCTCCTGTGTCCGGATCGTCGGCGACGCCATAGACATAATTGTATTTGCCGCAGATCTCGGTCTCGCAATTTGCGAGCACTACCCCTTCCGCCAGGGTGCGACCGTCACAAACCCCTTCATAATCGCCATGGGCGAGATGCGCTTGCACTGAAGACTGTGACACGGTGAGAGGGTGTTCGTCATTGCCGGAGCGATGACAGAGTTCAAAATTTTTGCCGGTCTCCTCTCCACCATCCCCACTATCTCCACCATCGTCTTCTTCCCATTCTTCCTCCGGTTCGTCACATTCGCCATAGTAATCGCCATGATTAAGGTGTCCTGTAACATTAGTCGTTTTGACGCTCATGGTCTGCGGTTCGGATCCGGTCACATGACAGATAATCACTTTATCAGTGTCTTCCCAGTCGGTACGACCGTCACATTCGCCGAGATAATCTCCGTGATAAAAATGCCCCCCCAGCTCATCCGTTTCGACTTCGATGGTCTCTTCGAGCTCGATATCAAACGATACATGGCAGATGGTATGCATTTCTTCTTCCTCTTCGGCATGAGCTTTGGGAGACAAGAGCGACACAAAAAGATTGGCAGATGACTGATCGCGATACGGATACGGATCGGTCGGGATGATGTTGATAAACTTTTTCTCGACGAGAT
>CAZYXI010000124.1:0-3941 GCA_964651215.1 uncultured Candidatus Peribacteria bacterium | reverse complement strand
CACCCATCCCGGGAATATTGTTGTAGAGAGTAAAAAACACGAGGGCGATCAGACTCGCGAGCAGTGCGCCTGCTGTTGGCGGAAAAACACGGAAAAATATATCGATCGGACTGTGGATTTCACTTGATTTCATGAATGCGAGCAAGCGAGAAACGAAGAAAATGCGGCGGACACTCCGCCAAATTTCGACATGCTCAGTATAACAGAAGCGCAAGCGAAACAAAAGCAGACACACCTTGCAATATCTTGGAAAGAAGCATAGAAAAAGAACACTGATTTCGAAACACATGCCGGTACACACATCACTTCTCGCCATCGCCATTTGTATTGGTCTCGCCGGCTGCATGTCACAGAATGCGCTTGTGTCGGACATCAAAACCTGCACACGACTTACCGATGGACGCTGTCAAACGGAAGAGACCGCGTTTGCTCCCGAGACACCCGAAATCATCGCCACCTCGATCGCAAGTGATTTTCCGGTTGAGACAACAGCGGTCTTTGTCTGGAGTTATGCTGCCAATGGTCAAGAGTATGAAGAAATCGAGCGCTACGAACTCACGACCAAAGCCGAAGCAGAGATACTGTCCTCGTCACTCTCCAAACTCGATTCGGTATGGCCGAGCGGAGCATACAAAGTGGAACTGATTTTTCCCGCAATGCAGATCGCGCCCCTTGTGCAAGAATTTGCGGTGATCACACAAAATCCATAAAAACCTATTCTTGAGGCAAAAACGGAAGTGTAAAATGTGAGGATTTTTGCTACAATAGCGAGAAGAACCGAAAAAATGCCACAAAAGCAAAAATATCTCGGCAATCACAGACACGCGACCGGCATCCACTCGTTTTTGTTTATCAAAAAAAAGGACCGTCGTCGCATTCGCAGTATTTTTGTCGGACTTAATATCGCTTTTGTCGCCTTGCTCTTTTTGGAGTTCTTTTTTCCTGACAATCGCTTTTTGCGTCTGGTCGAATTGTCGTTCGGGTTTTTGTTTGTCGTGGAGCTTGGCTTTCAGTATCTGATCGCGCACCAGATGCATCGCAAGCTTCTGACCCTGTTGTTTGTTTTGGACGTCCTCTCGATCGTGGCGATCTTTTTGCGCTTTGTGGTCGCCGATAACGAGTTTTTGCATATTTTTGCCGCTGTCCGGATCTTGCGCTTTTATCACACGATCGATGAGTTTTTCGAGGTGAATCGGAGACTTTTGAAACACAAAAACCTCATCGTTTCGCTTGTCAACCTACTCGTCTTTATTTTTGTTTCGACATCGATCGTCTTTGCTCTGCAAGAAAAACGGAATCCCGATATCAACACCTACGTCGACGCGCTCTACTATACGGTTTCGACTCTGACGACCACCGGTTTTGGCGATATCACGACCGTCGGACAGGATGGCAAGATCCTCACTACGATCATCATGATCTTCGGTGTCAGTATTTTCTTCAAGATCGCAATGAGCATTTTTCGTCCGCGCAAAGTGCACTATCAGTGCAAGCATTGCGGACTGATGTATCACGAGGCCGATGCATCGCATTGCAAGCATTGCGGGCAAGTGGTGCACATCAAAAATGTGGGAGAACTGGAGTGAGTGTTGATTTTAATCCGAGCATGGGTTCGCGAATTTTCGCGTTGGAAAAATGAGGGAATCAGAACTGTGCTCGTCCAAGTCTTGTTCTATCGTGATACCAATTCCAATTATAAAACATCTTTTTTGTCCCCCTGATAAGGGGGAATTGAAGGGGGTTTATTATATAAAAATATTTGTTTTCTATTTGGAATTGGTATGAGGACAAACAGGACGTTAGGATTCTGATATATGTGAGCAAAAGGCTGACTTGGACGAAATTCTCGATTCTAGAATCTCGTCTGAAGACTGGTCGGGGCGACCGCCGCCAAGACGGGGTGCATGACCATCCGATTTGCTTCTTCACATTGTTCCTTGCTCATCGCATGGTCGGGGCGACTGGACTCGAACCAGCGACCACACGGCCCCCAGCCGTGTATTCTAACCAACTGAACTACGCCCCGTTTCCAGCATCAAGCGGACAGTTGTAAGTTATAAGTTTGCGGATACGGATTACAACCATCGCTGCAAAATTTCTCGTCTATTCGGCAGCGGAGGAAATATAGCAAAAAGCATTTGCATAATCGAGTCGATTTCCGTAATTGTATGGATTGAAATGAAAAGAATACTTTTCTCACTTGTGTCGGCAATCGTCTTTTTCGTCCCCCACAGTAGTTGGGCTGAGGGCGGAATCCCTGCGGACTGGCTCCGCACGATCACGTTTTATCACGAGATCTACGAATACAAATTGCCACTCGCCAAATATCCGGAGTATTTTCAGCAGCAACCGGTCGATGTGGCAGCCTTGCCCGAGGACGATGGCGTCTGTTATTGGGGAGAGGAACAAAATGCTGTCGAACCAGCGCAAAGGAGTGAGACTACCTGGAATTTGAACAAACCGGAACTGCGCACATTTTTTGCGGAATACATCATTCCCGAAGTCGAGCAAGCGCCGACCGATGTGCGGATCTATCGTGACGAAGCCGGAAATATCGCTTTTGAAGGCGCAGGGAATTACGGCAAAACAGTCGATGTCGCACAAGCGATCTCGCTTCTCAAAACGGCGCTCGAAAACGGCGTGGAGAGGATCGAGTTGCCCGTGATCCTGACTGAGCCAGTGATCACGGTCGAAGATGAAGAACTTCGGCGCATGGGGATCCAAGAGATCGTTTCGGTGGGAGAGTCGGATTTTACCGGCAGTTCGTGGGCACGCATGCAGAATATCGAAGTCGGCTCGATGCAATTCAACGGTTTTGTGATCGAACCGGGAGCGACTGCGAGCTTTAATGACCGACTCGGTCCGGTGGACGGCAGCCGCGGCTATTTGCCGGAACTCGTGATCGTCGGACCAAAACTCGAAAAAGAATACGGCGGTGGACTTTGCCAAGTCAGCAGTACCGCCTTTCGTGCGGCGCTGCTTGCCGGTCTGCCGATCGTCGAGCGCTATCCACACTCCTTTGCCGTCAGTTACTACGCCCCTTTCGGCACCGATGCGACGATCTATCCGGGACACAAAGACCTCCGTTTCGAAAACGATACCGCAGGAGCGATCTTGGTGCAGACGACCATGGATCGGGAAAACAAAAAACTACGCTTCCATTTTTATGGCACCAAAGACGACCGCAAGGTGAAGATGTTCGGTCCCGAGGTCGGGCGCCATGTCGGACCGCCGCCACCGCGCAACGAAACAAGTACCAAACTCGCTCCCGGCGAGGTGCAATGGCTGTCACACGCGGTTGCCGGCTTTGACACCATCTGGCGACGGGTTTTGATCCCTCCGACCGTTGTCACAGAGCAAAAGACAGACTCCGCCGAAGGGAATGAGAATAGCAAGATCGTTTACGAGTTCTTTTCGCGGTATCAACCGCGCGGCAATTGGAAGGTAACGGGAGTCGCCGAAGCGGAGCCGGAAAATCCACCTGCACCTACGATCTAAGCGGAAAAGCGCAAATCGATATCGAGCAGCACCGGACAATGATCCGACCCCATTTGCTCGGTTAGATATTCGATATTCGTGACGAGTTCTGAAAGAGATTCATCGATGAAAAAATAGTCGATCCGCCAACCGATATTGCGTGCGCGAGCACCGGATAAGACATGCCACCACGAATAGACGACATCCTCGGGATGACGCTCGCGAAACACATCGCTCCACCGATGCGCGATTACCTTGCTCACCCACTCGCGTTCCTCCGGTAAAAAGCCGATGGAATTCGCATTTTCTTTGGGGCGTGCAATGTCGATCGCTTCGTGCGCACAATTGACATCACCGCACCAGATCACCTTTTTCCCCCCACTGCGCAGGCGATCGATAAAGCGCAAAAAATGTTCATAAAAGACAAGCTTGCCGTGCCACGCTTCTTCCGATTTGCCCCCATT